>NZ_JCBAJO010000073.1:0-20349 GCF_059772245.1 Cupriavidus sp. R6-3 | reverse complement strand
GGCCGGCCGGGCAGCGCGGCCAGCTCGGCATGGGGGGCCGCGCGCAGCAGCGGGACCGCACGCAACAGGGCCGCCGTATAGGGCATGCGCGGTTTGCGCATGACGGCGCGCACCGCGCCGCGTTCCACGATCTGGCCGGCGTACATCACGGCCATCTCGTCGGCGAAATGCGCAGCGACGCCCAGGTCGTGCGTGATCAGCATCATGGTCATCCGGCGCCGCCGCTGCAGGCTGCAGAGCAGGTCGAGAATCTCGGCCTGCACCGTGACATCGAGCGCGGTGGTTGGCTCGTCGGCAATCAGCAGCTCCGGCTCGCAGGCGATCGCCATGGCGATGACCACCCGCTGGCGCATGCCGCCGGACAATTCGTGCGGAAACTGCGCGACCCGCCGTTCGGCCGCCGGAATGCCGACCTCGCGCAGCAATGCGATGGCACGCTGGCGGGCCGCCTCGGCCGGCAGGCGCACGTGCTCGCGCAAGGCCTCCTCCAGCTGCGCACCGATCCGGCGCACGGGATTGAGCGCCGTCATCGGATCCTGAAACACCATGCCGATGCGACGGCCACGCAGGCTGCGCATCCGTGCCATCGGCAACTGCATGAGCTCGATGCCGTCGAATATCGCGCTGGCCGTCTCGCCAATGCGCGCCGTCGCCGGCAGCAACCGCAGGATGGCGCGGGCCAGCACCGACTTGCCGCTGCCCGATTCTCCGACGATGGCCAGCGTGCGCCCGCGCGGTACCACGAGATCAACGTCGTCGAGCGCGCGCAGCAGGCCGCCCGGCGTGGCAAACGCGACCGTCATGCCGCGCACGGCCAGCAACGCGCCGTCGGCCGGGCTGTGGATCGGGCTGTGGGTCCGGCAGTCAGTCGGATCGTCGGCAGCCCCAAGGCTCGTTCCGCTCATCGCACGCCTCCCGCAGCGCTGCCCGCTTGCCGGCGCAGCGCATCGCCGAGCAGATTCAGGCTGAGCACTGTCAGGAACATCACTGCGGCGGGGATCAGGCTCACGTGGGGCACCCGCTCGAGGGCTTCGCGGCCGTCGGCGATCATGCTGCCCCAGCTCGGCGTGGGCGGTGGCACGCCGACGCCGAGAAAGCTCAGTGACCCCTCTGCCACGATCATCACCGAACCCATCGTCATGGCATAGGTCAGCAACGGCATGGCGATGTTCGGCACGATCTCCCGCCACATGATCCACGCAGTCGAGGCGCCTGCAGTTCGTGCCGCCAGCACGAACTCGCGTCCCAGCAAGGGCAGGATGTTGGCCCTGGCAATGCGGGCGAACGCCGGGATCGACATGATGCCGAGCGCCAGGGTGACGTTGCGCAGCGAAGGGCCGAACACCACCGTCAGGCCCAGTGCGAACACCAGGCTGGGAAAGGCCAGCATGGCATCGAGCAGCGACAGCACGGCCTTGCGCAGCCACCCCGGTCCGCCGGTCGCGGCCATTGCCAGCAGCGTGCCGAACGCCAGGCCGATCAGCGGGGCCGCCAGGCACACGGTCAGCGATACGCGCGCGCCGTAAGCCAGTCGCGCCAGCAGGTCACGGCCGTCCAGATCGGTGCCCAGCCAGTGGGCAGCGCTGGGCAGTTGTTCCGCCGCAAGGAAGTCCATCCGGTCGGGCGGGGGCAGCGGCAGCCAATCGGCTCCGGCGGCCAGGCCCAGCACGGTCAGCAGCCACAGCAGCGGGCCGGCCAGGCGCCAGGCGAGCCGGAATCTTCCGGTCTCGCGCGCTGTGGCGGCATCCGGCACGGTGTGGCCGGCAATGTCGGGGGCGATCGTTTCAGTCGGCATGATGGTGGGACAGGCGGGGATCGAGCAGGCGATAGAGGGCGTCGACAAGGAGGTTGACCCCGACGAACGCCACGCCGATGAACAGCACCACGCCTTGCAGCGTCAGGTAGTCGCGTTTGGTGATGCCTTCGATCAGCAAGCGGCCCACACCGGGCAGGGCGAACAGCGTTTCGATAATGACGGCGCCGCCGATCAGGTGCCCGATATTGATGCCCATCACCGTGATGAGGCTGAACGAGGATGGCCGCAGCGCGTGCCGCCACAGGATGGTGGACTCGCGCACGCCCTTGGCGCGCGCAACGGTAATGAACTCCTGGCCCAGCGTGGCGACGATATCGCCGCGCAGCAGCCGCAGGTACACCGGTGCTTCCACCAGGGCAAGCGTCAGCGCCGGCAAGGCCATGCTGCGCAAGTTGCTGAGGGGATCATCGACGAAGGGGACATAGCCGGTGGCGGGGAACCAGCCCAGCCAGATACCGAACACCAGGATCAGCACCAGCCCCAGCACGAAGTGCGGCACCGCCAGCACGCCAAATGCACCGGTGGTGATCAGCCGATCGGCAATCCCGCCTTCACGCCACGCCGCCCAGATCGCCAGGGGCACGGCCAGCGCCAGCGCCAGCAGCTGCGCGTACACCATCAGCTGGACCGAGACCGGCAGGCGATGCGAGATGGCATCGCTGACGCGCTCGCCGCTCAACGGCGACGTGCCCAGGTCGCCGCGCACGGCATTGCCGAGCCAATGCGCATAACGCTCCGCCAGCGGCTTGTCGAGCCCCAGTTCGGCCTGCAGCCGTGCGATGTCCTCCAGGCGCGCATCGTCGCCGAGCAGGGCATCGACGAGGTTTCCCGGCAACAGCTCCAGCATCAGGAAGGTGGTCGCACTGAGCAGGATCAGCACGAGTCCGACATGAGAGGCGTGCGCGCCGAACCGCAGGATCGGCCCCGCCAGCGCCTTGGGCGACAGGATGTTCATGGCGCCCAGCATAGGACATCAAATGAAACGGTTCATCAGGATAAGTACCGAGCCGGTCTTGGCGCAAGCGGGCGTCATTCTTGCGATCTATTGAGTGGCTTTCGGCATCGTGCGCGGGCACCGGCGACGAACCATGCACGATGTCAAGACAGGACATCAACCTCGCTAATGGAGTCGATGTAGATCGGGACGGAGCGGGCTGCAGCCTCGGCATCGATCGACGCACGGCGGCCGGCGTGAGAAGAGCCATGCCACCAATCGCGTACCCATTTCTGATGATGAATCGTTTCATCATGTGCTACATTGGGTGGGGATTTGCGATACGCCGAGAGAACGGAATGGCCGGGTTGGCCCCGCTGTGGCGCGCCGTTTTACCGCAGTTCAACCGACTCAGGAGGACTACCCCGTGCTTGACAAGCCCGCTGCCGACCATGCCGCTGCCGTGTCGCCCGCCGTCTACGAGGGAGGGACCATCGGCGACATGATCGTTCACGCGATCGACCGCTTCCCGGACCGCATCGCCTTGATCGATGGCGATCGGTCGCTGACGTATCGCCAGCTCGGCGAGCGCATCAGCCAGGCGGTCTCGGCGCTGCGCTCGCTTGGGCTGCGCCGGGGCGATGGCGTGGTGCAGCTCTCGCCGAACCGGGTGGAGATGTTCGTCGTGATGGCCGCCGCCTATCTGGCTGGCTTGCGCTCGGTGACGCTGCACGGCATGGGTGGTCTCGACGATCACGCCTATATCGTCGAGGATGCGCAGGCGTCGCTGTTCCTGGCCGATCGCGTCTACGCCGAGCGTGCCATCGCCCTGCGTGCGCGCTGCCCGACGGTGCCGCACTGGTTCTGCCATGACGCAACCGCGCCGGAGAGCACGGCGCTGCCGGACTTCTGGGCATACGCACAGCGCTTCGCACCGATGCCGCTGGCGCCGGAGGCGAGACCCACCGACATCGTGCGGCTGGCTTATACCGGCGGGACCACCGGCAAGCCCAAGGGCGTGATGCTGTCCAACCGTTCCATGTGGATGCAGGCCGTGCTGCTGCTCGCCGCTCGCGCGCTGCCGGACGACGTGCGGCTGCTGTGTCCGACGCCGATTTCGCACGGAGCGGGGGCGATGATCGTGCCCACGCTGTGGCGCGGCGGCACGGTGGTTCTGCAGCGCGGCTTCGACGCCGAGGGCTTTATCGACGCACTCGAGCGGCATCGCGCCAATATGGCCTTCCTGGTGCCGACCATGATCTACACGCTGCTGGACCATCCACGCAGCCGCAGCGCCGACTTTTCGTCGCTTCGCACGCTGTCGTACGGCGCCGCGCCGATGTCCCCGGCCCGCATCCGCGAGGCGCTGGCGCGTTTCGGCCCGGTGCTGGCGCAGAGCTATGGGCAGACGGAATGCCCGAGCAATATCCTGCAGTTGACGCAGGAAGACCATTGCCGTGCCGATGCCGACGTCCTGACCTCAGCCGGGATGCCATACCCCGGCGTCACGGTGGTGCTGCTGGACGACAACGACCGCCCGGTCGAGCGCGGCAAGGTAGGGGAGCTGTGCGTGCGCAGCCCGCTGGTGATGGATGGCTACTGGAGGCAGCCCGAGCAGACCGCCCAGGTGCTGCGCAATGGCTGGCTGCATACCGGCGACATGGCTTATCGGGACGCGCTCGGCTACTACCACTTGGTCGATCGCAAAAAGGACATGATCGTATCGGGCGGCTTCAATGTGTACCCGCGCGAGGTCGAGGATGTGCTGACCGCCCACCCGGCGGTGGCGGCGGCCGCCGTGATCGGCGTGCCTGACGAAAAATGGGGGGAGGCGGTCAAGGCGGTGGTGGTGCTGAGGGAGGCCGCCTGTGCCAGCGCCGAAGAACTCAAGGCCGCGATCCGCGCCGTCAAGGGCGCCGTCAATACGCCGAAGACCATCGACTTTGTCGCAGCCCTGCCGCTGACGGCATTGGGCAAGCCTGACAAGAAGCAGTTGCGCGAACGCTATTGGCAAGGGCTCGGGCGATCCATTCATTGATCGCCCGAGCCCTGCACGAACAACGCTCACCGATACAGGAGACAAGCCAGATGGATACCCTGCCGCAAACCGCCAGCCGTCCCCTCGAAGGGCGGGTGGCGATCGTGACCGGCGCCGGCTCGCGCGCCGACGGCATCGGCAATGGCCGCGCCGCCGCCATCCTGCTCGCGCGCGATGGCGCGCGCGTGGCCTTGATCGACGCGGTGGCGCAATGGGCTGACGTCACGCTGCGGATGATCGAGGCCGAGGGCGGCGAAGCCGAGGTGATCCCGTGCGATGTCAGTCGCGAGGACGACTGCCGCGCCGCGGTGGCGCGGACCGTGGCGCGCTGGGACCGTGTCGATATCCTCGTGAACAACGTCGGCATCGGCGGACCGCCCGGCACGGCCCTCGATGTCGATATCGCGGCCTGGGACGAGGCGCTGCGCATCAATGTCACATCCATGGTACTGATGGCGCGCCATGCCATCCCGCAGATGCGCACGCACAGGCGCGGCGCCATTGTCAACGTGGCGTCGGTGGCCGGTCTGATCGGCGGTCACCCCAGCCTGCTCTATCCGACGTCGAAAGGCGCCGTGGTCAACATGACGCGCGCGATGGCGGCGCATCACGGCGAGGACGGCATCCGCGTCAATTGCGTGGCGCCGGGGATGGTTTACACGCCGATGGTCTATGCCGGTGGCATGAGCGAGGAGAAGCGGGAAATCCGCCGCAACCGCTCGCTGTTGCGCACCGAGGGCAGCGGCTGGGACGTTGGCCATGCCATCCGCTACCTTTCGGGCGACGAATCGCGTTGGATCACCGGCGCGGTGCTTCCCGTCGATGCGGGAGCGACCGCCGGCCGCCACTCATATTGACCACGCCAGGCGGACGACGGCGCGCCGCGCGGCGCTCGCCCCCGGGGCACGGCGGGCGCAGGGGAGGGGATTGGCGCCAGAACAACGATGCCGGGGCGGGTCGAACCAGACAGGAGAAGCGCATGAGCGCAGCCACCACCATGCAAGCCGTGATCTGCCGGAACGGCGCGCCCGTATGCGCCCGGGTACCGGTGCCCGAGCCCGGCCCGGACGAGGTGCTGGTCAAGGTGCAGGCGTGCGCGCTCAACCGCGCGGACCTGGCCATGGCCGCTGGCGCGAAGCATGGCGCCCTCGGCGGCGAGGGCGCCGTGCTTGGCATGGAGTGGTCCGGCGTCGTGGTTCGTACCGGCGCCAGGGTGCCGTCGCTGCGCCCCGGACAACGTGTGATGGGCTCCGGCCGCGGCGCCTTCGCCGAATACGCCGTTGCCGACCGCGGTCGCGTGCTGCCCCTGCCAGAGGGCAGCGATGATCCGCGACAGGCCGCCTGCCTGCCGGTCGCGCTGCAAACCATGCACGATGCGCTGGTGACCCACGGCGGCCTGGGCGCAGGCAATGCCGGGCAGTCGGTGTTGATCCTCGGCGCATCGAGCGGCGTGGGGCTGATGGGGCTGCAGATCGCGCGGGAAATGGGAGCGGCGCTGGTCATCGGCAGCTCCACCCAACCGGAGCGGCGTGCCAGGCTGGCGGAGTTCGGCGCCGATCTGGCGGTGGACACACGGGACCCGACCTGGCCGGACCAGGTTCTGCAGCATACCGGGGGCAACGGTGTGGACATCGTCGTCGACATGCTGGCGGGGCCGACGCTCAATGCCTCGATGCGGGCCACTGCGCTGGGCGGCACCATCGTCAATGTCGGCCGGCTGGCCGGCAAGCAGGCGGAATTCGACTTCGACCTGCACGCGCTGCGCCGTATCCGCTTTGTCGGCGTTACCTTCCGCACGCGCACCGCGCAGCAGGTGCGCGAGATCACCGGGCGCATGCTGCGCGACCTGTCCGGCGCGCTCGAGCGGGGCTCACTGCGGCTGCCCATCGACTGCGAATTCCCGCTCGAACAGGCCCCGCAGGCGCTGCGGCACATGCGCGCCAACGGGCATTTCGGCAAGATCGTGCTGACTGTGCGTTGACGGCGCGTTGACTGCGCGCTGACTGTGCGCGGACTACCAGGTAACGGTGCGCCGGCGGCAGTGATTCCCTAGCGACGCGCCCCACAGGATTCGCGCAGCACCAGTTCGTAGGCGACCCGCTCATGGCGCGGCGGCGCTGGCCGGTCCTGGCCGTCGCGCTCGGCGATGCGCTTGAGCAGCAACTCCGCCGCCATGTCGGCCACATCATCCACCGGCGTGCGCAATACCGTCAGCGGCGGGTCGTAGGTTTGCGCGAATTCGGTGTCGCCGATGCCGATCACCGAGATATCGTCCGGCACCCGCAAGCCCTGCTTGCCGATGGCGCGCAGCGTGCTGGTCAGCGTCTGCGTGCCCTGCACCAGGAAGGCGGTGGGCGGATCGGCCTCGCGCAGCAGCCTGGACACGTCGTCGAAGGCCGAACTGGTTGGCGTGGCTTCCTGGATGATCAGGTCGGGCACAGGCAGGCCGGCCTCCTTGAACGCCGCGCGATAACCCTGGATACGGCGGCGCACCGGCCGGCTCTTGATTTGCCAGAGCGCCAGTGCGATGCGCCGGTGGCCCAGCGACAACAGGTAGGCGATGGCTGCCTTCACTCCGTTGACGTGGTCGAACAGCACGGCATCCGCATCGACGTCCATGTCGCGGTCGTAGATCACCGCCGGCATGGTCAGGCCGCGCACCGCGTCCAGCACGCCGGCATGCCGCTCGTTGCCGGGGGCGATGATGACACCGTCCATGCCGCGCAGCTGGAACGTGCGCAGAATGTCGATCTCGCGCTGGGGGTCGTTCAGGCCATTGGCCAGCAGCAGCATATAGCCATCGCGGCGCAAGCGCTCTTCCAGCGAGCGGAATGCCCGCGCGTAGAGCGGGTTGGTGACATCGGAGAACATGCACCCGATCGTCTTGCTGGTGCGCGAACGCAACGTCTGGGCAGCGTGGTTGGGCTGGTAGCGCAACGCGGAGATCGCACGCTCGACCTTTGCCTTGACTTGCGGGGTGACATTGGCCGCGCCGTTGATCACTCGCGAGGCACTACCAACCGAAACGCCGGCCAGGGCGGCGACGTCCCGGATGCTGATCTGCTTGTTCGCCATGAGGCTCCTTCGATTCGGCGAAAGTATAGCGCCAGACGATCGATCGAAGGAGTCCGCACGGCGGCGCCAAGGGGCAGGCCAGGCCCCGCGCCGTGCGGCCTTGCGGCATGGCTGTGCGCGGCTTACAGCATGACGAAACCGCCCGAAGCACCCAGGGTCTGCCCGGTAACGAACAGCGCTCGCTCGGATGCGAGGAACGCCACCACGCCGGAGACGTCTTCCGGACGGCATAGCCGTCCAAGGCCTTTGGCGATCGGATAGAGATTGAGCATCTTGCCCAGCCGTTCGTCGTTGTCGACGGTCGCCCCGACGCTGAGCGGGCCGTCCTTGATGCCGGCATGGGAGACCGCCCCTAGCGCGACCGAATTGACGGTGATCCGGTGGCGCCCATGCTCGCGTGCGATGGCCTTGCCGAACGCGGCGATGGCCGCCTTGGCGCCGGAATAGACGGACAGCTGGGCTTCACCGACACGGCCCGCCTCGGAGATGATATTGACGATGCGTCCTGCGCCATGTTCGATCATGCCGGGCAGCACCGCGCGGCAGCAGTGCATGGTGCCGTAGACATTGAGGTCGACCACCTTGGCCCAGTCGGCCACCGGCATGTCCAGGAACAGCGGGGTACGGCCACCTTTTTCGCGGCGCTCGGGCACGATTCCGGCGTTATTGACCAGCACGGAAATCGGTTTGCCGAAATGTTCGGCGGCAAGCCGCACCATGGCGTCGACCTGCTCCGGCCGGGTGATATCCGCGGGAGCGGCCAACGCCCGCCCGCCGGCCGCTTCGATCTCGCCCGCCACTGCCTGCGCGCGCTCTGCGAACAGATCGTTGACCACGACCGCGGCGCCTTCGCCGGCCAGTTCGATGCAGATCTGGCGGCCCACGCCCTGGCCACCGCCGGTCACCAGCGCGACCTTTCCTTCCAATCCGAGATTCATCAGTTGTCTTCCGTTGTTGTGCCGTGCGCGGCGTGGCGGCGACGTTGCCGCGGAGGCCGCTGCACAGCGTGTCGTGGTAAATCCTGTCCCTCGTCCCGGCCTGCCTAGCGTCCCGTGAACACCGGCTTGCGCTTCTCCACAAACGCTCGCATGCCTTCTTTGCGATCGTCGCTGTCGACGATCATCGCCGCGGCATAGCGTTCGAACTCCAGTCCGGAGTCCAGGTCGGTCTGCAAGCCCCGGTCGATTGCCTGCTTGGCGAAGCGCACCGCCAGCGGCGGCTGCGCGGCGATGCGCTGGGCCAGTGCCAGCGCGGCCGGCATCAGCTCCTGCGGTGGCAGCACCTGCGTCACGATGCCGTAGCGCAGCGCCGTTTCCGCATCGATCAGATCGGAGGTGAACACCAGTTCCTTGGTGCGGGCCGCGCCGATCAGGCGAGGCAGCCGCTGCGTTCCTCCCGCGGCCGGGATCACGCCAAGCTTGACCTCGGGAAGGCCAAAACGCGCGGCATCGCTGGCGATACGGATATCGCAGCACAGCGCCAGCTCGAGGCCGCCGCCCAGCGCTACGCCATTGATCGCGGCGATCACCGGCTTTTCGAATGTCTCGATATTGCGGAACAGCTCGTGGGTGGCCCGCTGGGCGAAGAAGTATTCGGTGCCGCGCATCTGGTTGCCGGCGCGCTCCTTGATATCCGCGCCAGCGCAGAAGGCGCGGTCCCCCGCGCCCGTCAGCAGCACGGCGCCTACCCGCGGGTCTTCGCGTGCGTATTGCAGGATGGCCCGCGCAAGGTCCGGTTTCATGGTGCCGCCCAGCGTATTCATCCGCTCCGGACGGTTCAGCGTGACGATGGCGACGTTCTCGCGCACTTCGTAGCGCAAGGTCTCGAGTGGGGGCAGGGTTGGCTCTGTCATGCGTGTTTCCTCTGGTGATATGGCATCCGGGCGCCGTGACCGCTGGCTCAGCGGGCCGGCGCGGCGAGCACGTGCGCGATGGCGACCGATCCGAGCCCGATCATGTGGGCCATGCCCAGCCGTGCGCGCTCGTGCTGCCGGCCGCTGGCCTCGCCGCGCAATTGCCGTGTCAGTTCGGCGATCTGGCCAATGCCGGTCGGCCCAAGGGGGTGGCCCATGCCGATCAGTCCGCCGGACGCATTGATGGCGCAGCGTCCGTTGATGGCCGAGCTGCCCCGCGCCAGGTAGGCGGCGCCTTCGCCGGGCTCGCAGACGCCGATGGCCTCGCTGTAGAGCAGTTCCTCCACCGAGAAGGCGTCATGCAGTTCAAGCAGGTCCAGGTCCATGGGCGACACCCCGGCCTGCTCGCAGGCCGACCTGGCGCTCGCCTTCACCAGCTCGAGCGCACCGTCGCCGTACTCGCT
Organism: Cupriavidus sp. R6-3; assembly: GCF_059772245.1. Taxonomy (NCBI): domain Bacteria; kingdom Pseudomonadati; phylum Pseudomonadota; class Betaproteobacteria; order Burkholderiales; family Burkholderiaceae; genus Cupriavidus; species Cupriavidus sp. R6-3. The sequence continues at coordinate 10,170 of NZ_JCBAJO010000073.1, read as the reverse complement.
CTCGTCGCGCTCGCTGTTGGCGCTCGACGCCAGCACCCGCACGCAGCGCCCGGCATCCAGCCCGAGCCGCCTCAGCGCCTGTCCCGATACCACCAGCACCGCCGCGGCGCCGTCGCCGCGCGGGCAGCATTGCTGCACGGTCAGGTCGCCAACCACCTTGGGGGAAGCGAGCACCTGCTCGAGCGTGCGCGGCTTGCGGAACTGCGCGAAAGGATTGCGTGCCGCATTGCCGTGGTTCTTGACGGCCACAGCGGCCAGCGAGTGGATGTCGGCCCCTCGCTCGCGCAGATAGCGGCGCGCCATCATGGCGAACTTCACCGCCGGGATGGTCGCGGTATCCGAGAGCCGTTCCAGTCCGTCCTTGTTGGCCGCCCGCCGCCCGTCGCCATGCTTGTCCACCCCGATCGCGAGCACCACGTCGCTGATGCCGCCAGCCACCTCCTGGCAGGCCTGGCGGAAGGCGAAGGAGCCGGACGCGGAGGCGTTCTCCACCTGCGTCACGGCAAGCCCGGTGGAGCCGAGATGGCGCAGCATCACGCGGCCGGCGGCCATGCCGATCGACGTGGTCCCCACATAGGCGCTCTGGACCTGGTCGAAGCGCAAGCCGGCATCGGCCAGGGCCGCGCGCACGGCGGTCAGGCCCAGATGCGTGTAGGGCGTGTCATTCGGGAATTGATAGGGATGCAGGCCGATGCCGGCCACGTAGACCCCACCATTGCCGTCGATCCAGCTGCTCATCGGATTGCCTCCTGCGCGGGAACGAAGGCGCAGCGGTAAGACTGGCCGTCTTGCTGGAATACCGCCACGGCCTTGACGGCCATGCCGGGGCGAAGCCCGGCTTCGTCGGACACACCGATCACGCCCTGCTCCACGATGCCGTCGGCAAGGCGGATATCGCCGGCGATGGCCGGCACGGCCATGTCGGGTGCCAGCGCGACATGCAGCGTGACATATTCGAGCAGCGTGCCGCCGCCTGGCTGCGTCACGCGTTCAGCATCGTCCATGGCCGAGCCGCAATGCGGGCAACCGGGCGAGTTCGCCGGAAAGGCGAGCCGCTGGCAGCGATTGCAGCGGGCATAGTGGAAGTCCAGCGAGTGGCCATCGGCGGCCAGCCGGTAGAGGGATGGGTGCCGCGGGCGCGGCTCGGTCGAGGCTAGGGTCATGAGATGACGGAGGTGGGCGATCAGCAGGTGGAGCAGAAAAAGGTATGGCGGCGGACGGTGCGCACAGCGCAGGGCGTACGGGGCGTCATTGGAGCGTGGCGCCGGACTGGCGAACCACCTCGCGCCAACGCACCATTTCGGACTTGACCATCGACTGCAGCCGCGTATCGCGAATGTCCGTCAGCGGCGTGCTGCCGAACTTTTCGGTGATGGCCAGCATTTCCGGGGAGGCGATGGCACGGGCGATCTCGTCGCCCAGCCGCTTGGCGATATCAGGGGGCGTCCTGGCAGGCAAGAAGACCGCGCTCCATGCACTGGTCTCCGCGCCCGGATAGCCCGCTTCCGCGATGGTGGGCACATCGGGCACGACCTTGAGCCGCGATTTGGCCGTCACGACAAGGGGGCGAAGCTTGCCGGCCTGGATCAGGGGCATGACGACGACCGGGTAGTCGAACATCAGATTGACGTTGCCGGCCGTCAAGTCGTTCAGCGCCGGATTGCTGCCCTTGTAAGGCACGTGGGTCATCTCGATGCCAGCGGCCTTCTGGAACACCTCTGCCGTCAGATGGGTACCGGTGCCGGGGCCGGCCGAGGCGAAGTTCAGCTTGCCGGGATGGGCTTTTGCGTAGGCGACGACATCGGCCACGGTCTTGAACGGCTGGCTGGCATTGACCACCAGGATCAGCGGCGTGGTAGAGATGCCGTGCACCGGCACGAAATCCGCGATCGGGTCGTAGCGCAGGTTCTTGTAGAGCGCGAGGTTGGCCGCATGCGTGCCCTGCGTGCCGTAGATCATCGTGTAGCCGTCCGGCGGCTGTCGCGAGGCCGCTTCGACGCCAATGGAGCCCCCTGCGCCGGGCTTGTTGTCCACCACCACCGGCTGGCCCAGCTGTTCCCCCAGCTTCTTCGCCAGCATGCGTGACACGTTGTCGGTGATGCCACCCGGGGTGAACGGCACCACGAAGGTGATCGGCTTGCTGGGCCAGTTCGCTGGTGCGCCCTGGGCTGACGTCGCGCCGGGCGAGAGCACTGCAGCCGCGGCGAGCGCTCCGGCCAATGCATGTCTGAGGGTCTGCATGAGGTGTCTCCTTGTCGTTTTGCGTTTGTATTTGTCTACGGCATGTCGTACTATAGGCCAGCATTTCGTAGATACACAAGTCGAAATGTCGAGCAGAAAACGCAGGAGCCCGCGGAATTACGGCAAATCGTGGACAGACAGTCCGGCGGATGTAGTCAATCGACGTGGTTATAATTCGTGCATCGATACGAAATTTCGGAGACTGTATGCCGACCCTTGTACCGGCCGCCGCCCGCACCATGGCCTTGCTGGAAGTCTTTGCGCGCGAGCGACGCGAACTCTCGAACTCGGACCTGGCGCGCCTGATGGACCTGCCGGAAAGCAGCTGCTCGGACCTGCTTCACACCTTGCACGAGCTGGGCTACCTGGTACGCACTGCCCGCAGCAGGCGCTTCTATCCCACCGCGCGGCTGCTCAGCATTGCTCAGGAGATATCGTCGAGCGATCCGCTCTATGCGGTAGGGGCCGAAGCATGCGAACTGCTGCGGGACCGTACCGGTGAGACCGGATTGTTCGGCCGCATCGAGGGCGGCGTCGTGCGGGTGCTGGCATTCACCGAGGGTCGCCATCCGCTGCGCTATATGCAGAACGTTGGCGACAAGCTGGCCTTGCATGTGTCGGCGCTTGGCAAGGCGATCCTCGCGCTGGGCACGCAGGAGGAAGCGGCGCGCCAATTGCGGCTCAAGCCCCTGAAGAAGATCGCGCCCGGCACGATCACCGACCTGTCGGTGCTGGAAGCACAGGTAGCGAAGGCGCGCCGGCAGGGGTGGATCTGGGTGGAAAACGAGGGTGGCGACGGGCTCGGCGCGATGGCCGTGGCCGGCTATGTCGGCGGCGAACCCCTGTCGCTGTCGATCGCCGGACCCGTCGACCGCCTGCGTGCCAACAAGGACGCCATGCTGCAGGCCTTGCGCGAGGTGCAGGCCCTGGTGTTTCGTCCGGAGCCCGACGAGGGAGTGGCCTCGCCGCCCGCGACGGCGGCGCGCAGGACAGGCAGGGCGAGGGCACCAGCCGTGTAGGGAGCGCCCCGCCGGGAAGGACGCAAAGGGTTAGCGGTACGCCATGGCGTACCGCCATCATGGAAGCCATCGGGGCGGCCTTCGTGGCGGCCAACGGGCAACAAGACAAAGGAGACACCCCATGCATTTCGTACCGGACAACGAGCAGGTGCTGTTGCGCGACAGCATCCGTCGCTACATGAAGAGCGAGGTCGCGCCGCTGGTGGCCGAACATGACAAGGCACATACCTTTCCCTTTGAAATCCTCAAGGGGTTGTCTCAGTTCGGCTATATCGGCGGCCGCCTGCCCGAGTCCGAGGGCGGCATGGGGCTGGACCACGTTACGTGGGGCATGCTGATGGAAGAGGCGGGCTACGCCTGGCTGTCGCTTCGCACCATGCTCAACATCACCAACGGCGGCATCCTGAAGCTCGCCAGCGAAGGCACGCCGGAGCAGAAGACGCGCTTCCTGCAACCATTGCTGCGTTCCGACCGCCGTTGCTGCACCGCGATCTCCGAGCCCGGAACGGGCTCGAACATCGCACAGATCCAGACGCGTGCGGACGTGGTCGGCGACGAGTACGTGCTCAATGGCCGCAAGCTGTGGATCACCAATGGCTACTTTGCCGATTTCGCCATCGTGGTGGCGCGCACCTTCAGTCCCGATTGCGACGGGCAACTGTCCACCTTCATCGTCGAGCGGGATGTGACGCCGTATGAAGTGCGGCGCGTGGACACCATGGTGTTGCGCAGCACCGGTACCGCGGAGCTCAACTTCGACAACGTGCGCATTCCGCGCGCCAACCTGCTTGGCACGGAGGGCAGCGCCCTCAAGCGGATGCTCAAGGGACTCGATGCCGCCCGGGTCAATATCGCCATGGGCGCGGTGGGCGCGGCCCAGGCTGCGCTCGACCTGTCGATCGACTATGCCCGCACGCGCACGCAGTTCGGCCGCCCCATCGGCAGCTTCCAGCTGGTGCAGAAGCATATCGTCGACATGACGGTCCGCGTCGAAGCCGCGCGCGCGCTCGGCTACCGCGCAGCGGCGGCCCTGGACGCCAACCAGGACGCGCGCACCGCTTGCTCGATCGCCAAGCTGTACGCCACCGAGGCAGCCCACGAGGTCGCCGATATGGCACTGCAGGTCCATGGCGGCCTGGGTTACGCCACCGACTATCCGATCGAGCGCATCTTCCGCGATACGCGCGGCGGCACCATTCCGGAAGGGACCACCGAGGTACAGACACTGATCGTTGGCCGGGAGATTCTCGGCATGTCGGCCATCGCCTGATCACGCGCCCGCGCTATTGCGCCGGCCTGCTGCCATCGTCACGGGCGCCCCCCATCGCGGCCGCCCGGGCGACTGTCCTTTCCGGAGAACCAGTCATGCATTCCAACACGACGGATCTGTCCCGCCTGATCCATCCCCGCTCGATCGCGCTGGTTGGCGCATCGGATCGTCCCAACAGCATCGGTGAACGGACCCTGACCAACCTGGTCGTCCATTCGCGCATCGACGGCGACCTCTACCTCGTCAATCCAGGCAAGACCGAAATCATGGGGCGGCGGTGCTGGCCAAGCGTCGCGTCGCTACCGGACACGCCCGACGTCGCCGTCATCGTGGTGCCTGCCGCCGGCGTGCTCGCCGTGCTCGACGAATGCGCCTCCCGCGGCGTGCGCTTCGCCATCATCCTGAGCTCCGGTTTTGGCGAAACCGGCGCGGAAGGCGAGCGCGAGCAGCAGCGCATGAAAGCCATCGCCGAACGCAGCGGCATGCGGCTGTATGGACCGAACTGCCCGGGGTTGACCAATGTCAATGCGCAGCTCGGCATGACCTTTTCGCCCTCGTTCCCGCACGATCTGGTCAAGGGTCCGATCGGGCTTGCGACCCAGGGCGGCGGGCTCGGGCGCAACGTGATGCAGGCGATGGAGCGCGGCATCGGCATTGGCTTGTGGGCTTCGACCGGCAACGAGGTCGACCTTCAGGTCGCCGACTTCATCCACTACATGGCAGACGCACCGGACATCAAGGTCATCGCCACGCTGCTCGAAGGCATCAAGGATGGCGAGCGCTTCGCGGCGGCCGTGCAACGCGCGGCCGCGAACGGCAAGCCGGTGGTGGCGCTCAAGGTCGGCCGTTCGGAATATGGGCGCCGCGCCGCGCAGTCGCACACCGCCTCGCTGACCGGTTCGGCCGAGGTCAACAGCGCGGTGTTCCGGCAGCTCGGGGTGATCGAGGTGCACGACATCGACGAGCTGGTCGATACCGCATGGCTGTTCGCACGCGCACTGCCGGCCGGTCGCGATGCCCTCGCCATCTACTGCTCGTCGGGCGGCACCTCGGCGCTGACCGCCGACGCGGTCGGTGCCGAGGGACTGACGCTTGCGCAGTTTGCCAGCGAGACCACCGATACCTTGCGCACCACGCTGCCCGACTACGCCGCCATCGGCAACCCGGTGGACACGACCGCCGCCGTCCTCAGCGATTCGTCGCTGGTGGAGAAGACGCTGGGCGCCGTCGCCGCCGATCCGAATGTCGGCCTCGTCGTGTTGCCGATTACGCTGGACTACGGCGAGACCACCACGCGCATGGCACAGAACATCGTCAACGCACAACGCGCCACCAGCACGCCAATCGTGCCGATCTGGATGAGCGATCGGCTCGGCGACGGCTACAAGCTGCTGGTCGAGCACGGCTTCGCGCCGCCACGCTCGGTCAACAAGGCGATCGCGGCGATTCGCCGCTGGACCGCCTATGGCCGATGGCGCGCCGCCGAAGGGGGCGAGCTGGCACTGCGCGTGCCCACTGTTGCAAGCAGCGTCGCCGACGGTGCAGTCGTCACGCAGCCGTTGTCAGAAGCGAACGCCAAGGCGCGGCTGCGCGAGGCCGGCATCGCGCTGTTGCCGTGCGAGATCGCGCGGACGCGCGACGATGCGGTGCGCATCGCGCGTGCGATGGGCTTTCCCGTGGTGGCAAAGATCGCGAGCGCCGATATCGTGCACAAGTCGGACATCGGCGGAGTGCGCGTAGGTCTGGAGGATGCGGCGGCGGTGCAGGAGGCATGGGATGCCATCACCGCCGCGGCGCACCGCCATCGCCCCGACGCCACCATCGACGGCGTGCTGATTGAGAAGATGGCGCCGCCGCGCGGCCTGGAACTGTTGATCGGCGTCACGCGTGATCCGGTGTTCGGCCATGTGCTGACCTTCGGCATGGGCGGCATCCATGTCGAGGTACTGCGCGATGTATCGCGCCGGATGCTGCCGCTCGGCAAGGGAGAGGCTGCGGCAATGATCCGCGAGATCCGCGCGTGGCCATTGCTGGAAGGGATTCGTGGGCGGCCGCCCGCCGACGTGGCAGCGCTGGAGGCGCTGCTCGGCCGGATCTCCGATTTCGTGCGCGACAACGCCGCGTGGATCGAGGAGATGGACCTGAATCCGGTCTGGGTCGACGTTGCGAGCGATCCCGGCAAACCTGGCGCCGGCGCGATCCCGCTCGATGCGGTGATCGTCGCGCGACAGCCACAGGAGGCTCGCGCATGAGCGCCGCCGATCCCACCGCCGTCGCGCCGCCGCTGGACGGCGTCACCGTCATCGACTTGAGCGAGCTGCTGCCCGGACCATTCTTTACGCAAAACCTGGCGGAACTGGGCGCCCGGGTGATCAAGATCGAGCGCCCGCCGCACGGCGACAACGCGCGCCGTATGGGTCCGGGAGTGTTCGAGGCCGTCAATCGGGGAAAGCAGAGCCTGCTCGTCGATCTGAAGGAGGAAGCGGGGCGCCGTGAAGTGCTTGCACTGCTGGACGAGGCCGACGTGCTGGTCGAATCCTACCGGCCCGGCGTGATGGCCCGGCTGGGGCTCGACGCCGCTACGCTGCAGGCGCGCTTTCCGCGCCTGGTACACGTGTCGCTGAGCGGTTATGGCCAGCAGGGACCGTGGGCGCAGTTGCCAGGCCATGACATCAATTACCTCGCAGCGTGCGGTGCGCTGGCGGTATCGGGGGAGCAGGGCGGCGGTCCCGCGCAGTCGTTCGGCCTGCCGCTGGCCGACCTGTGCGGTGCGATGTACGCGCTGTCCGCCACGCTCGCCGCCTTGCTGCAGCGCGAGCGAGGCGGCCGTGGCCAGTACCTGGACGTCGCACTCGCCGATAGCGCGCTGCACTGGATGAACGCACGCTTCGGCGCCTGGCGCGCGGCTGGGGCCGGCTCGCTGGCCGAGCAGCGCGAAGCGACGCTGGTCAAACCGGCCTATGGCGCGTTCCGCTGCAGCGACGGCGAATATCTGTCGGTGGCCGCGCTCGAGGACCATTTCTGGAAGCGGCTGTGCGAGGCGTTGCCGATGGCGCCGTTCGACGGCGAGCGCTGGCATGGCATCGCCGCACGCAAGCCCGACGCCGCTGCCATCAACGCGCGTCTGGCCGAAGCGCTCGCCGCGTACGAGCGCGACCGCGCGTTCGCGCTGCTCGCGCGGGCCGATGTGCCAGTGGCGCCGGTCGTCGCACCCAACGACGTCGGTGCGCTGGCGCAGTTCCGCGAGCGCGATCGGTTCGATCCGGGCAGCGCGGATGCGGCCTTGCCGCTGGCGCGCTTTCCCGTCCCCCTGGAGGGCATGAGCGCGATGGGTCCGGGACGCGCCCCTGCGCTGGACAGTGCGCGCCGACAGCAGGGCCGGGGCGATGCCGGGCGGTGATCCATCGCGTGGGCAGCACAGCGGGCCGTTCCGCACGCGGCTGACCGAGCTGTTCGGCATCGACCATCCGATCCTGGGCGGCGGGCTGATGTGGCTGTCACAGCCGCGCTACGTCGCCGCGCTCGTCAATGCTGGTTGCATGGGCTTCATCACGCCACGTTCGTTCGAGGATCGCCCCGCGTTCGAGGCCGCGTTGCGCCAGTGCGCCTTGCTGACCGAAGGGCGGCCATTCGGCGTCAACCTGACTCTGTCGGGGCGTTCCGCCGGCAATGATGCCGTGCTCGACTGGCTCGATGCCGCGCTCCGTTGTGGCGTGCGCCATTTCGAGACCGCGGGCCGGGGGCCGGGGGAACTGATCCGGCGTATCCACGACGGTGGCGGCATCGTCCTGCACAAGGCGTCCAGCATTCGCCATGCGCTGGCCGCCGAGCGCGATGGCGCCGACGCGGTGGCGCTGGTCGGCATGGAGGAGGGCGGCCATCCCGGCCTCAACGAACTGCCGTCGATGTTGCTCGGGGCGCTTGCGCAAGACCGCGTGCGGGTGCCCATCGCCATCGGTGGCGGCATCGGCCATGGGCGGCAGATCGCGGCACTGCTGGCGCAGGGACTCGATGGCGCCGTGATCGGCAGCCGCTTCCTGGTCAGCGAGGAAGTCGAGGCGCATCCGGCGTACAAGCGCCATCTGGTCGAATGCGACGAGCATGCAACCGTCGCGGTGTTGCGCTCGCTCGGCAACACCTGGCGCGTGCTGCGCAATGCCACCGCCGAGCAAGTCGCCGCGCTCGAGCGCGATGGCGCACGCGACTATGCCGCGTATGGCGATCTGCTCGATGGTCGCAACACACGCGACCGGTGCTATCGCGAGGGCCAGTGGCAGCACGGCATGGTGTCGCTGGGGCCTTCCATTGCGTTTGCACGCCGGGTCGAGCCGCTGGCTGAGATCGTCGCCACGCTGCTTGCCGAGGCGGTGGCCTGCTTCGATTCTCTGGATCATCGGATACGTGTGAAATCATGACGACGCTGCCATTCCTGGAACGCCTGAAGGTCCCCGTCGTCGCCGCGCCGATGCTGCGCGTGTCCGGCATCGAACTGGTATCGGCGGCGTGTCGCGCCGGTGTGGTCGGCGCCTTCCCGACCGCCAATTGCCGCTCGCTGGACGAACTCGATGCCTGGCTGGCGCGGCTATCGACCGAAGCCGCAGAGGCCACGCGCAACGGAGCACCGCACCATGGCGCGTATTGCCCCAACCTGATCATGCGGCGCGACCCGGCCAAGCTGCGCGCCGAGGTCGAATTGATCGCCAGCTATCGACCCGAGGTGGTGATCACCAGCGTCGGCTCGCCGGCCGCCGCCATGCCCGCATTGCGAGCGGCGGGCTGCTGCGTGTTTGCCGACGTCGCCACCTTGCACCACGCCCGCCGCGCCCTGGATGCCGGCGCTGATGGCCTCGTGTTGCTCACCGCGGGCGCCGGCGGCCACACGGGCTGGGCCAATCCGTTTGCCTTCGTGCGGGCGGTGCGGGCATTCTTCCATGGCCCGCTGATACTGGCGGGCGGCATGATGGACGGTATTGCGCTGCGGGCAGCCACGGTCCTCGGCTGCGACCTCGTATCGATGGGCACGCGCTTTATCGGGACGCGGGAGAGCCTGGCCAGCGAGGACTACAAGGCGATGCTGTGCAACAGCACGCTCGACGATGTGGTGACGACGCGAGCGTTTACCGGTTTGCCGGCCAATTTCCTGGTCCCGTCGATTCGCCGCGTCGGACTCGATCCGCAGCAGCTCGACGAATCGGTGTCCGTACATGAAGCCCGCAGCCGGTTTGGCGGCGGTGCCGACGGCGCGGTGATCCAACGCTGGGCGGACCTTTGGAGCGCCGGGCACTCGGTGTCGGGGGTGAAGGCCGTCAGCAGTGTGGCAGAGGTCGTGGAGGAGCTGGCAATAGAGTATGAAGAGGCAGAGCCGCGGCTTTCCGGCTCGCGCAATCGACACTGAGTCCCGCTGCAGCGCGGCGGCTTTGCGGGGCCTTTTTCCTGGCTCGCCCTTGGCGCCTGACCGCTGTTCGTGCACGACGGCCCTGTGGTCTGCCGGTCGTCGCGCAATGCCTGCACCTTGGCCGCGATCTCCAGCACGTGCCCCAGGCGTTACGACATTAGAAAAAACGGCCAACACCCTTGCCGCCGATAATACGTCTTATGTTAAATAGGACGGAATCCGTTGACGACGTCCCAGTCGGTTGG
>NZ_JCBAJO010000072.1:0-20392 GCF_059772245.1 Cupriavidus sp. R6-3 | reverse complement strand
ACCGCGGTGCGCTCGGTGACCGGCAGCAGCGCCAATACATCGGTATCCAGCCGCGCCTCGCGCCAGAAGTGGAACTGGTGCGCGACCAGGCCGACGACCAGCAGCAGCCAGGCGAGCGCCAGCGCGCGCGCCATGCGCGTGGACTCGGGCTCGGGCTCGGGCTTGCCCCGCACGAGGATGGCGGCGTCAGTCAACGGCAATCTCCCGGGCGGCGTCGGCGCCGGCGGCCACCGGCGCGAGCAGGCGCACCACGGTGCTGTCGCCGCTGGCCTCCTGCAAACGCACCTCGCGCACGAAGCGGTCGCCTTCCAGATCGACACGTGCAAACACGCGGCGCATATCGGCATCGGTCGGGGTCAGCGCGAGTTTCCAGGCCTGTTTGCCATGCACTTCGCCAGCCACGCTGAAACGTTGCGCAAGCGCTGCGCCATCGGCACGCAACACCGCCAATACGGCTTCGAGCGCCGCGCGCAGCCCGGGCTGCGTATCGGCCTGCAATTGCTGCTGGACGCTGCCGTCGGCACCGCGCATGGTCAGGCCGCGCGGCGTCAGCAGCAGGCTCGACGCGATCGGCGCGCGCGTATGCCAGACCAGGCCGCGACCGCGCGCGAGCACGAAGTCCCCCCGCGATACCAGCGGCATGGCGAAGCCGGCGACCTTGCGGCTCTGCTCGAACCTGCCCTGGATCACGGCCGCGCCGTCGAGCCGGGCCGCCACCTGCTCCAGCAGGCTGGCGGCATACGACGGAGCGGCGCCGAGCGCGATCGCCACCAGCACAACGTGCCGCGCCAACCGCGACGCGATACGCCAAAGCCCGGGCCTCACGGCGTCACCCCCAGCCGTTCCGCGAGCACCGGTGGGCAGACATAGCTCATCTCGCCGGTGGCGATCTCGACCGGCACCTGGATCGTGTAGCCACGCGTCAGCCGCCGGCCGCTTGCCGCGTCGCGGATCTCGTAGTCGATCTTGAGCCGGTGTTCCCACTCGACGATGGTGGCCCGCACGACGGTCTGCTGCCCGTAGACCAGGGGCCGGATGTACTTGATGCGCATGTCGACCACAGGCCAGGCATAGCCGGAATCGCGCATGGCCGGATAGTCGTAATCGAAGCGAGAAAGCAGCGCGCAACGCGCCAGTTCGAAGTAACGCGCGTAGTTGCCATGCCAGACCACATCCATCGGATCGAGGTCGTGGAAGGCGGGGCTCAACACCAGTTCATGCGCGAGCTTGGGGTGCGGGGCGGACGGCGACTTTGACATGGAAGGGTTGCTCAGCGGGCGTCGCCGTCGCCGGCGCCGCTCCAGAAATCGTAGAAGTTGAACCACTCATAGGGCGCGGCGCAGACCTGCACCGCCAGCCAGTCGGCATAGGCTTGCGCATGGCGCGCCAGCGCCTGCTGCCGGCCGCCGCGCGGCAACACGACCGCCTCGGCGAGCCGCGCGAAGCGCAGCAGATGGCCCCCGCCGTCCCGCACGCAGCTCATCGCCAGCAGCGGGCAGCGCAGCAGCGCGGCGAGCGCATACGGTCCGATCGGCATCCGGGCCGGCGCACCGAGAAAGGACACCGTCACGCTGCGGCCGCCTTCGAGCGGCACCCGATCGCCGGCGATGGCGACAAACTCGCCGGCCTCGATCTTCTGCTGCAGCAACAGCGCGGTCGCGGCCGTGATCTCGGTCACCTGGATCAGCTGCACCGTCGATTGCGGATCGAGCCGGGACAGTATCCGGTTGAAGCGCTCGGCGTGCATGGTGTGCACCAGCACGTTGACGCGCAGGCCCGCCTTGTGGGTCGACACCACCCGGCACAGCTCGAGGCAGCCCATGTGCGCGGTGACGATGACCGCCCCGCGGCCGCTGTCGCGCTGGCGTGCCACCAGCTCCGCGCCTTCGCGGCGCACCGCATCGAAACGATAGCGGCCGCTGATCGCCAGCATCTTGTCGAGCAGCGTCTCGGCGAACGACAGCAGATGGCGCAGGCTGTGGCGCAGCCCCGGAACAGAATCGGAGGCGCCGCCGTACCGATGCACGCGCCGCAGGAAATCCAGCGAGGCGCGCCGCGCGGCGGGCCTGGCCAACCAGTAATACGTCACGACGGGATACAGCAGCACGCGAAACAGCGCGCGGCCGAATATCCGGTTGACCGCGTACAGGGACCAGATGCCCCAGACGCAGGTCGACTCGGCGATATCGGCCCAATGCGGGGACCAGCGGCGACCCGGCGCCGATGCGCTCATGCGGCCCCCAAGCGGAACTTGCGCGCCAGCAGCAGCGGCGCGCGCAGCAGCATGCCGGCGAACAGCCGCGCGTGCATGCCGGAGATCAGCGCGTTGTCGCGCCACATGCGGAAGTGGGACACGCCGTCGGCCGGATAGGTGACGCGCACCGGCACGTTGACGATGCGAACCCCGCGCCAGACCAGGCGCACCAGCACCTCGATGTCGAACTCCATGCGCCGCCCCAAGGGCACGCGCTCCACCAGCGGCGCCAGCGACTCCAGCGGATACACGCGCAGGCCGCACATCGCGTCGCGCACCGCGAACGACAGCGTGTTGATCCAGACCCAGACATGGGTCAGGTAGCGGCCGATCTGCCGCGCGCGGGGCACCGACTCGTCATACACCGGGCAGCCGCAGATCAGCGCCGCGGGGCTGGCCTCTGCCAGCGCGAGGAAATCGGCGATGCGGGCGCTGTCGTGCTGGCCGTCCGCGTCGATCTGCAGCACATGGCTGTAGCCGCGCCCGCGTGCATGCAGCGCGCCGGCGATGATGGCGCCGCCCTTGCCCTGATTGACGGGCAGCCGCAGCAGCTCGACGCGGTCCGGACGGCTGGCGGCCAGCTCGCGCAATACCTCGGCGCAAGCCGGCGCGCTGCCGTCGTCGACCAGCAGGCACGGCACCGGATTTGCCAGCACCGCGGCGAGCACCTGCCCGACCGCGTGTTCGTGGTTGTACACCGGGATCAGCACGACCGGCCTAAACATCGCCGGCTCCGGTAAGGGGGCCAAAAACAACCCGGCCGCTTGCATGCTGGCCGACATCGGACGCCAGCCTGAAGACAAGGGTGCTTTTCTCCGGCTGCCAGTCGAGGTCGACGCGCACGACATCGCCGGGGCGGATCACCTGCTGGAACTTGAGCGCGTCCAGCTGTCGGAATGCGCTGCGCGGCGGCACCTCGAGCGCCTGTGCCGCCAGCGTCATGACCCAGTCCAGCTGCGCCACGCCGGGCACGATCGGCGCCTGCTCGAAGTGGCCATCGAACACGGCCAGGTCCGCATCGATGCCAAGCAGCGCCGCCGCCCGGCCGGGCGCTTCGGCCGGCAGCCATTGCACGCGCGGCAGCACGCCGCGCACCAGTTCGCGCAGCATCGCCTCGGTGGTCTTGCCCTGCGCGTTGCACGGCAGCGCCGCCGGAAAACACCAGCGGCGCGGCAAGGCAATGGGCTCGAGCGCCTGCGCCAGGATCGCCCGCAAGGCCGCGATCAGCGCCGGCCTGCCCCCCTGTGCCAGCAGCGCCGCGCCGGAGGGACTCGGCACGGCGACCACCGCGGTACGCAGCCCGATGTCGAGTTCGACCGTCAGCGCGCGGACTTCCTCGACCAGCGGCGAGCCGGCCAGCAGTTGTTCGATGCGGGTCAGCGACACGCGCTTTTCCTCGATCTTGACGATGCGATCGGCGCGCCCGACCAGCACGAAACTGCCGCCATCGGCCGCCTCGACGCAATCGCTGCCGACCAGCCAGCCCGGCTCGGCCAGGTGGCCCGAGCGGACTGCCAGCAGGCCATCGTCGATGCGCCATTCGACGCCCGGCAGCGGCGTCCACGCGATATTCCGATCGCGAGCGGTGCGCCACGCGATGCCGCCGGTCTCCGAGCTGCCGTAGACCTCGATGGGCCAGCGTCCGAGATGGGCATACGCATCCGCCGCGGCATCGGCCGGCAACGGTCCGCCGGACGAGAACACCGCGCGCAGCGACCGCCGTGCGCCGGTCCAGTCCAGCGACGCCGGCATGCGCCGCAGATGTGCCGGGCTGCTGACCAGCACCGCGCCGGGCGATACGTTGGGGGCAGCGCGGACGATCTCTTCATGGAAGGCAAATCGTGTCGCCGGCATCCTGCGCCCCGCTGCCAGGGGCCACAGCACGCAGAACAGCAGGCCGTAGATATGCTGATGCGACACCGTCGTCAGCACCGCCGTGCCGGCGGACAGCCCGGCTCCGAAGGCGGTCTGCAGCGCCCGCACCTCGCAGTCGAGCTGATCCAGCCGCTTGGGCAGGCCGGTCGGCGCGCCGGTGGAACCGGAGGTAAACAGCGTCACCGTGGTCGCCCGAGCGCACAGCGGCCGGCAGGACCGCGCCTCTGCCAACAGCCCCGCTTGCGGCCCGGCCGGGCATGCGTCGGGCAGCAGGCCGTGCGGCAACTCGCCGGCAAAGCCATCGACCACAGGACGCAGCGCGGCCAGCGTCTCGGGCCGCGTATCGCCAGGCAGCACCACCTGCTTGCCGGCGTGCCAGGCACCGAACAGTGCCGCGGCGAATTCCGGGGCGGCATCGTGATAGAGCGCCCAGCGGTCGCCCTCGCGCTCGGCGAAGGCGGCGCGCCACGCGGCGACACGCGTCAGCCAGGCCGCCGCACTCAGTCCGTCGGCGACCACGGCATCGGGCGTGCGCGCCAGCTCGCGCACCAGCTCCCGCAGGCCAACGCAGTCAGTCATCATGCTTCCTTGCCAGCACGCGACGGCGCACCAGCCATTCGCCCGCGAACATCAGCCCGATCAGCAGATAGGCGATGCCGCCGTTGTACAGCGCCCAGACCGCATCGCTGGCCCACCACGCCGTGGCAAGCGCCAGCGTGCCGTTGAAGACGAAGAACAGGCACCAGGCGATGGTCACGCGGCGCGTGTAAGCCACGCCGCTGGGCGGCAGCTGCGGCTCGCGCAGACGCGCGATGCGCTCGACCACCGTCGGCGGATGCAGCAGGCTCCAGCCGAACACGGCGAGCATCACGCCGTTGACCAGCGCGGGATACAGCTTCAGCGGCAGCGTCTCGCCGGACAGGAACACCGCGACCGCCAGCAACAGCGCCGCGAGCACCATCGCCCACCAGGCCCGCTTGCCGCGCAGCGTGGTGGCGCGCAGCAGCGCCACGCCCACCAGCGCGAACGCCATCACGCGCGGCGACGCATGGCGCAGCCCCGCGTAGACGATCAGCGGATAGAGCAGCGTGATCGCCCCCGCCAGCAGCGTGCGTGGCGGGATGCGCCAGCCGGTGCCACGTGCCATCGAGCGTCACACCTCGGCCGGCGCAGGCGAGGCGTCGATCAGCAGCGCCAGCGCCGCCACCACGTCCTGCACCGTGCGCACCGACTTGAACTGCTCCGGCTTCAGCGGCTTGTTCAGCATCGGCTTGAGCTTGACCAGCAGATCGACCGCGTCGATGCTGTCGATGTCCAGGTCCTCATACAGGCGTGCCTCGGGACGGATGCGCCCGGCATCGATCTCGAACGTCTCTTCCAGGACCGCGGCCACGCGCGCGAAAATCTCTTCGTGAGTCATGATCTTTGGCTTGATGTCTTTGGAGGGAATGGGATGGCAAAACCTGCGTCAGGCGGGCTGCGGCGTGCGTTGCGCCGCGACGAAGCGCGCCAGCGCGGCGACACTGGCGAAGTGCTTGCGCATCTCCTCCTTGTCACCGCTCATCGCCACGCCATAGCGCTTCTGCACCGCCAGGCCGAGTTCGAGCGAGTCGATCGAGTCCAGGCCGAGGCCCTCGACGAACAGCGTCGCGTCGCTGTCGATGTCCGCGGGCCGGATGTCCTCGAGCGACAGCGAGGCAACGATCAATTCCTTGATTTCTTGTTCAAGCGCCTTCACGGCGTACCTCCTGGATAAAAAATTCTGCCAAGGCGCGCGTCACGTCGCGCACGGCCTGCATCGGCTCGGTATCGGGCGCGACCCAGCGATCGACCGGCACGTCCTCGTGCACGTCGATCACGAAGCATGGGCGCCGCACCGGTACCCGGTACCACTTCTCGCCTTTCGTCAAGGTCGGCGGCGTGCAGCGGATCGTCACCGGCGTCAGTGCAAACCCGCCACGCACGGCAATATTGGCGGCGCCACGCTGCAGGCGGGGAAGCCCGCGCGGCTCGGTGCGGGTGCCCTCCGGAAAGATCACCAGATTGTTGCCCGCGCGCAGCGAGGCAATGCATGCATCGACCATGCCCGGCCCTGCGTCGTTGCAGACATAGCCGGTGGCGCGCACCGGGCCGCGCGTGAACGGGTTGCGCATCAGCGCGGCCTTGACCACGCAGTCCGCGCGCCGCACCAGCGAGATCAGCAACACCACGTCGATCAGCGACGGATGGTTGGCCACGATCAGCAAGCCGGAACGGCGCAGGCGCTCGGCGTGGCGGACTTCGTAGCGGATCACGCCGACGCTGGCCATCAGCCAGACGAACAGCCGGAACACGTGGTGGATCAGGTCCTTGCAAGCGCGCTGGCACACCGGCGCGGGCCGCAGCAACAGGGACAGCAACGGAAAGACCAGCACGCGCAATGCCAGTCCGCCGAGGCCGAAGCAGGCGAAGCAGATGCCGGTCGCGCAGATGCGCCAGCCGCGATCGAGACGTTCAACCATGGTGCCGCCAGACCCAGGTACGGCCGCCGGCGCGATGGCGCAGCGCCGCCGAACGCGCCAGCATGAAACGCAGCACGGCAAGGCCATGCGGCAGCGGCACTCCGGCATCGCACCGCGCCGCGGCATCGTCGCCATCGCCCCCATCGTCCGCATCGAACCCGTCCCCGGCCTCGCATGCGAGCGTCCAGCGCGGCGCATCGGCTTGGGGCGCCGCGATGCGCCACGCCCAGGCATACAGCGCGTCCGGTTCGTCGGCGTGCATCGCATAGCTCGGCGGCAGCGGCGCGTCGTAGCAGACCACCAGGACTTCTTCATGGCCATCGGCCAGCAAGGCGCAGGCTTCGACCAGCGCGGCCTCGGCCGTCTCGGTGCCGGCGGCGATCGCCTGCAGCACGGCCGGGCGCTGCTGGTCGATCGAATAGAGCGCGCCGATCGCGTTGTGGACCGACAGGCCGAAGCTGGTCGGGGACAGCGGCGCGTCGACGGCCAGTTCCTCGAGCATCGACGCGGAGCGCGAAACCTCGCCATGGCGCGAAGCGAAGACCATCGGAATGTCCGCCGGTGCGTCGCATGCGTACGCGGCATGCAGCGCCACGCGGCCCAGCTCGCCAAGCCGGCGCCGCAGCATCGGCGCCATGCCGGCCACCGCCGGCACCTCGCCGTCCAGCGGCAGCCACGGCGCGCGGCTCCATGCCTCCCATTGCTGGGCGGTATGCAGTTGCGGCGCGCACGCGGCCCAGCCGCGGATTGCGAATTCACATGCCATGCGAAGTGACGGATATACCGGCCGACGGCGCGCAGAGCCCCACGGACACACGGAGGCGGTGTCCGGCCCTGGTGCCGTTTGCCGAAACGGATTGATGCAGATGAGGAAGCCGATTGGCCGCTGCTCAGCGGTTATCGACGCCTTTGCGCAGACCTTGAGGCTTCCGATGGCAGCGCGCCGGCCGCGGATTGCGCCGCGGCCCTTGGCTCACGCGCGCATGCGATGGCGCTGGCTGCCGAGCGACCGGCCTGTGCCGATGTCGGTCGCGAGATGACGCTCCCCTGTGTTGACCTTACCCGTATTTCTTTTGATTTTCGAAACCCGTCATTGTATTCCCAAAAGTACATCGGCCTCCTCCCCCCACGAGTAGGAGGACCGGCCGTGCCCGCGCCACATTGCATATCTGCCTTCTGAATCACATCGCCGAAATCCCTGCCAGCCCGAGGGTGAATATCGGCCGATCCCCGCCGTTAGCCGCGCATGCGCCGCCGCGAGCGTCCCCGGGAGCCGGCTCGCGTTCCCCTTGCGTCGGCGCCCTTCTTCATGGAATCGCTTCGTATGTTCTCTTCCATCCGCTCGCGCATCGTGGCGCTGTGCGTGGGCATTGTCGTGGCCGCGCTCGCGGTCAATGCCGCCGTCAATTACGTGGTCGCCGACTCCTACAACGACACGGCGATCGACAGTTCGCTGAGCGCGCTGCAGGCCGGCCATGCCGGCGCGATCGCCGACTGGGTCGACGGCCATGGCCGGATGATTGCCTCGCTGCGCGATGCGGTGCTGCAGGCCGACCCGTCGGCCGCGTTGAAGCAGGTCGCGGACGCCGGCGGCTTCGTCAACGTCTATGTCGGCTATGACGACAAGCGCGCCATCTTCTCCAATCCGACCGGGATTCCGCCCGGCTACGACCCGACCGGCCGCCCCTGGTATCGGCAGGCGGCCGCGGCCGGCAAGCCGGTGGTGACGCCGCCCTATGTCGATGCGGGCAGCGGCAAGCTGGTGGTGGCCTTTGCCGCGCCCGTCGTCGCCGATGGCGGGGTCAAGGCGGTGGTGTCGGGCGACGTGGCGATGGACCGGGTGATCGCCAACGTCAAGGCGATCCACCCGACGCCGTCGAGCTTCGGCATGCTGGTCACGCAAGGTGGGCTGATCGTCGCGCATCCCGACGACAAGCTGACGCTCAAGCCCGTCGCCGATCTGGTGCCGGGTCTCGACGCCGCGCAGCTCGCCGCGCTGCTGACGGCCGCCGCGCCGACCGAACTGCAGGTCGGCGGTGCCGCCAAGCTGCTGCGCGCCCGGGCGATTCCGAATACCGACTGGATCGCGGTGATCGCGCTGGACAAGACCGAAGCGACCGCGGGCATGCGCTCGGTGCTGATGGCCTCCGCGCTGACGCTGATCGTGATCGCGCTGGTCGCCGCCGCGCTGGCCGGCATGGCGACGGCGGCCTCGTTCCGCCGCCTGTCGCAGGTGCGCGACGTGATGGACGCGATCGGCTCGGCCGATGGCGACCTGACGCGCCGCCTGCCGGCCGACGGCAAGGACGAGGTCGCGCAGATCGCGCGGGCGTTCAATACCTTCGTCGACAAGCTGTGCACGGTGATGCGCCAGATCCGCGATGCCAGCGAATCGGTACGCCACGCGGCCGACGAGATCGCCGCCGGCAACCTGGATCTGTCGCAGCGCACCGAGTCGGCCGCGGCCAGCCTGCAGCAGACCGCTGCGTCGATGGAGCAGATCACCGCCACCGTCGCGCAGTCGGCGACGTCTGCCAGGCAGGCCGACGATTCCGCGGTCGCCGCTTCGCAGATCGCCTCCGAAGGCGGCGTGGTGATCGGCGAGGTCATCGGCACGATGGACAAGATCGAACATGCGTCGGCCAAGGTGTCCGACATCATCGGCGTGATCGAGGGCATCGCCTTCCAGACCAATATCCTGGCGCTGAACGCGGCCGTGGAAGCGGCCCGCGCGGGCGATCAGGGCCGCGGTTTCGCGGTGGTCGCCGGCGAGGTGCGCGGGCTGGCCCAGCGCAGCGCGCAGGCCGCCAAGGAGATCAAGACGCTGATCGAATCGACCGTCGGCGAGGTGGCCTCGGGCTCGAGCCAGGTACGCAAGGCCGGCGAGACGATGACGGCGATCGTCGGCAATGTCTCGCAGGTCAGCACCGTGATCTCCGAGATTTCCAATGCAGCGATCGAGCAGACGCGCGGCATTCAGGAGGTCAACCAGGCGGTGGGCCAGCTCGACGAGATGGTGCAGCAGAACGCCGCGCTGGTGGAGCAGTCGTCGGCGGCCGCGTCGGCGCTGCAGGCGCAGGCAAACAAGCTGGCGGGGGCGGTGGGATTGTTCCGGCTGGCTTGAAGCGGATCACGACGTCCCCCGCGCAGGCAGGAACCCCGCGTCTTGCGACGCCCCGGGGTTTCCCGCTTTGGCGGGGGACGGATCGGTTGGCCGGCGTTGCCGGCGCGGCTTATTCCAGCCCGGCCTTGTCCAGGCCGAACGCCTTGTCCGCCGACCCCGGCACCGTGCGGAACGCGACGTTGGCGCGATTCCAGCCGTTGATGCCCATCACCGCGAAGGTCAGGTCGGACAGCTCCTTCTCCGACAGCTGGGCCCGCACGCGCTCGTAGACGTCGTCCGGCACGCCGTGCGGCGGCAGCTGCGTCAGCGTTTCGGTCCATTCCAGCACCGCACGCTCGCGCGGCGAGAACAGCGTCGACTCGCGCCAGATGGCGACATGGTAGACCCGCAGCTCGCGCTCGCCGTGCAGCTTGGCCTCCTTGACATGCATGTCGAGACAGAACGCGCAGCCGTTCAGTTGCGAGGCGCGGATCGATACCAGATCGAGCAGCGATCGCTCGATCGCGCCGCCATCGATCGCGTTGCTGAAATTCAGATAGGCCTTGAACAGCTCGGGCGATTGCTGGATGTAGTTCAGGCGTTGGGTCATGGCTTTCTCCTGGTCGAAATGGCTGCGCACCGTTCGGGGCGCAAGGGTTATCACGGCGGCGGCCAGCGGCCGCCCGCCTCAAAAAACGTGGGCTCGCTCAGCAGGCGCCGCGGGCCAGCGCGATGCGCAGCAGCTTGTCCGGATTGCGCTGCGCGTGGATGCGGACGATGCGCTCGCCGTCGGTCTCGTAGCACTGCGCCGATTCCAGCTGTCCGTCGATGAAGCGCAGCACGGCCCAGTCGCCATTGAGCAGCGCCAGTTCGGCGCGTACTGTCTGCCCGTGGCGCTGCGGCCCGACCGCGAACACCTTGGCGATGCGCCAGCCGCCGACCAGCGGCTTGGGGAAGCTCGGCACCTTGCCGCCGCCGTCGCCGATCAGCTCGGCGTCCTCCGCCAGCATCGACTGCAACGCTGCCATGTCGCCGCGCTCCATCGCCTGGGCAAAGCCCTGCAGCAGGCGCAGATGCGTCTCGCGGGGGACGGCAAAGCGCGGCCGCTCGTCGCGCAGCTGCACCCTGGCGCGGCTGACCAGCTGACGGCACGCGGCTTCGCTCTTGCCGATCGCGCGGGCGACGTCGGCGTAGTCGGCGTCGAACACCTCGCGCAGCAGGAAGGCAGCGCGCGCCTCCGGGGTCAGCCGTTCGAGCAGCAGCAGGAATGCCACCGACAGGTCGTCCGCCCGCTCGGTCAGTTGCTCGGGGGTGGCGGGCGATTCGGTCAGTTCGGGTTCGGGCAGCCAGATGCCGGCGTAGTGCTCCCGCTGGGTCTTGGCCATGCGCAGCCGGTCGATCGCCAGCCGCGTGGTCACGGTGACCAGCCAGGCCTCGGCGTTGTCGATGCTGCCGCGGTCGGCCTCATGCCAACGCAGCCAGGCGTCCTGCACCACATCCTCGGCTTCCGCGACCGTGCCCAGCATCCGGTAGGCGATGCCGTGCAGGCGAGGCCGCAGCCGGGCGAAGGTCAGCGTGGCGGGGTCGGCGGGGTCGGCGGGGGCGGCCGTTGCAGCCGTGGCAGCCGTGGCAGCCGTAGCCGCCGTAGCTGCGGTGGTGCCCGTAGCTGCCGTGGTGGCCGTGGTGGCCGTGGTGGCCGGGTCCGGCCGATCGCGGGTATCGGGTGGGCGGGTCATCGCGTTCGATATCGTCAAGGGTCAATGCCATGGCACAACCGTGGCGCCGCCACGGTGCCGGCGTGGCACTGTAGCAGTCAGTTCAAACCCAAGACGTCTGGCGCGGGCCGTTTGTGACAGCGCTGCCGAGCCGCGTCGGAGAAAGCCCGTACCGCCTGCCGCCCCGCGGTCAGGCGCCGCTCTCCGCCAGCGCCCGTGCCGCCGGCATCCGGTCCCAATATGGGGGATAGCTGATCACCAGACCGGCGGCGTCGACCACCAGCTCGGCCGTGAATGCGGAGTCCTGGCCGTGATAGCCGCTCAGGCCGGTGCCGGACGCCTGCCGTTCTGCCGCCGGCCCGAGCGTCTCGTAGCGGAAGCGGCGGCGGCCGTCCGCTTCCGTGGCCAGCAAGGTATAGCGCTGGCGGACCGGCTCGACCGCCAGTTCTGGCAGGCGGACATAGGCCATTGTGAAGACCTGGCCCACGCCCGGCTGCCAGTTGGCATGGCATATCGGCAGCGTGTTGGTGATCGGCGTGGCCATGATGTCGATGTAGGCGGCGTCGGCAAGGTCGTCGCGCGGGCCCTGCCCATCGGTCCACTGCCTGCCGTCCCACGCGAGCCGCAGGGCCCGCGTGTCGCCCTGGTACTCGGTCCTGGCATCGAGCCGGAGAAAGCGCCAGTCCGCCTCGCATTCGAGCCGATAGGCCAGCTCGAGCGGACCGTCGTCCCATTGGACCTGCACCCGTCCCTGGACCAGTACGCGATCCGGGCCGCGCGTCACCGCGGCGACATCGAGCCCGGTCCGTGTTTGCCAGGACCACGCCACCAGTTGAAGGCCGGCGGATTGCAGATGGCCGGCCGGGGTAGTCGATGGATTCATGATCGCCCTCCTTTAGCGCGGACAGCGGGGGCGCGACGGCGCCTCGTGCAAGGCGCCGGCCCTCGCCATCGAGACCGTCAATCTATCGCGATACCGGCAGGCCGGCGATGCGGAATCGGCATCGATTCCGGGTATTCATTGGCTCCGCGCCGTGGCAATACTTAATAACCAGGAATAACCGGAAAAATAATCGGAAGGTAAGCCGCCTTGCCATTTATTAATCTCCCTATATTCCATGTAACGGCATCACGTATTGCCCCATCGCTTCCCGCCAGGGTGTCACGCAATACGCATCGCCTGCCATTTTACCGGCGGGCTTTTTTTGTTTCCCATAATCATTCGATAACCACCTGAAGCGCCGCAGCATAGTGATTTCCGGAATGAATCCCTGCTGGTGAAAACCCTGCCATCCCTTTCACTTGACTTAATTGATATATCACATACCTTGTAACCCATCGCCACACCCAATGCGAGCGGGGCGATGACCGTGATGGCAACCGGCACCCCAACAGAGGGACACCAACGGCAAGGAGGAACGCATGGAAATCGATTCGACCGGGTCGTCCATCGCCGCCAGATCAGTTTAAGCAAGCCCGCTTCGCCCCATCCTTCAGTTCCGATCGCGCCTGCCGCCCCCGGCAGCGCAATAGCGTAGGGTTTTTTGTTTCAGGAGCGGATGTGTAACGGACATAGAAGCCAACGATACAGGAGACATTGAAATGCTAGCGACGATATCCGAGCCGAGGTGCGGCACCGCACATTCGGACAGGAAGAATCAAACGATTGAAGGAGTGCGCCATGAATAATTCGTCGACGGCGGCATTCCGCCCCAATCCCGAGGTCTCCGAAAAGACGCGCTGGATACAGCTTCTCGTTGGCGTCATCTGCATGATCGCCACCGCCAACGTCCAATACGCCTGGACGCTGTTCGTTCCGGAAATCCAGGAAACCTTCGGCTGGTCGCGCGCCAATATCCAGATCGCCTTCACCGTGTTCGTGCTGGTGCAGACCTGGCTGGCGCCCATCGAAGGCTATTTCATCGACAAGTTCGGTCCGCGCATGATGGTGGCATTCGGCGCGGTGCTGATGGGTGGGGCGTGGATCATCAATTCGCAGGCCACCACGCTGATGGGCTTCTATATCGGCGCCGCGGTCGGCGGCCTGGGTGTCGGTTCGATCTACGCGACCTGCATCAACAACGCGATCAAGTGGTTCCCCGATCGCCGCGGCCTCGCGGTGGGCCTGACGGCCGGCGGCTACGGCGCCGGTTCGGCCGCCACGATCCTGCCGATCGCCGCGATGATCGAGTCGTCCGGCTTCCAGCACACCTTCCTGTTCTTCGGCGTGCTGCAAGGCTCGCTGGCGTTCGCCGCCGCATGGTTCCTGCGCTCGCCGAGGGCCCACGAGGTCAAGGCGTCCCAGAAGCTGGTGCAGGCCACGCGCGACTACACGCTGAAGGAAGCGATGTGCACCAAGCTGTTCTGGCTGATGCTGGTGATGTTCGTGCTGGTGGTCACCGGCGGCATGATGGCCGTGGCGCAGCTCGGCGTCATCGCCAAGGACCTCGGCGTCAAGGACTTCCAGGTCGACCTGCACTTCTTCGTGATGGCCGCGCTGCCGCTGGCGCTGATGCTCGACCGGATCATGAACGGTGTCTCCCGGCCGCTGTTCGGCTGGATCTCCGACCATATCGGCCGCGAGAAGACCATGGTGATCGCGTTCTCGCTGGAAGGGATGGGCATCATCGCGCTGGGGTATTTCGGCCACAACCCGTACGCCTTCCTGATCCTGTCGGGCGTGGTGTTCCTGGCCTGGGGCGAAGTCTACTCGCTGTTCTCGGCGCTGGCCGGCGATGCCTTCGGCACCAAGCACATCGGCAAGATCTACGGCGTGCTCTACACCGCCAAGGGCATCGGCGCGCTGTTCGTGCCGATCGGCAACCTGATCATGGAGGCGACCGGCACCTGGTCCACCGTGCTCTACACCGTGGCGACGATGGACCTGATCGCGGCGTTCCTGGCCTTCATGGTGCTGCGGCCGGTGCTGGCCGGACACGTGGCGGCGTCCAGGAGCCTGTTCTCGAAGGAGGCCGCGGCAGCCGGCACACAGGTCCCGGCCTGACCGGACCCTCACCCGCCGGGAAGCGCCAGGCACACGCCAGGCACGCCGGCACCCTGCACGGGCTTCTTCGGAAGCCCGTTTTTCCTTGCAGCAGTCTTGTTCAATACAGCGCCAGGAGATGGGTCGCCGCCTGCGCCATCATTCAATCCGGAGCGCAACGATGGCGACTTTTGCACTGAGCTTGCTGCAGTCTTACTTGTCGCCGTAGTGAAGACGGCAGGCAATGATGGCCAGCTCGTCATCGTTGGCGTAGTACACAAGCCGGTTCGTATCGTCGATACGCCGTGACCGATAACCGGATAGTGTGCCCTTGAGCGGCTCTGGCTTGCCCAGGCCTTCGAAGGGATTCCGCTGCGCGTCCTGGATCAGGGCATTGATCCGTTTCAGCGTTTTTTTATCCTGCCCCTGCCAGTAGATGTAGTCCTCCCAGGCGGCGGGCATGAAGGTGAGGTGGCGCGTCATTCAGCATCCGGATCGATCAGATCATGCTTCACGCCTTTGCCGCTCCGGTGCTGATCAATTGACTGCATCAGCCGCTTTGCGTTGGCCGGATTGCTCAGCAGGTACATGGTTTCCATCCAGCTGTCGTATTGCTCTTGCGACATGATCACTGCGTTGGGTGCGTCGCGTCGCGTGATGAGGATCGCGTCGTGATCGGCAATGGCTTGATCGATGACCGCCTTCAGATTGTTGCGGGCATCGGAGAAGTGGATTGTTCGCATGGCCTTCTCCATAGAGTTGTCCAACTACTTGAACAAGTATAGCAGAGAGGCATGTGACCTTGCTCGGCGCTGCATCCGAGTGTACTGGCCAGAAGTGCAGCAACCTATGCCCCGCCTTCTCATTCCTTGCACCTGCCCGGCGAACTGCCAGTAGAGCCCCGCGGCCCGAGCGCAACGCGGCCCGGTCGCGTTCCCTATCGCGCAGCGGCCTCGCCGAACTCCGCCCGCACCCACTCCCGCACCAGCCGCGTCGCCGGCCGCTCGGCGGCGCGCGGGCTGTAGACCAGGTCGTAGCGAAAGCTCTCCAACGACAACTCGAACGGCTGCACCAGCACGCCCGAGGCCAGTTCTTCGGCCACCAGCGTCAGGCTCAGCAGGCCGACGCCCTGCCCCGCGACCGTGGCCTGGATCGCGTGGATCTCGTCGGTAAAGGACAGCCCGGCGGACGCATCGATGTCGCCGGCGCCGGCGCCTTCCAGCCAATGCCCCCACACCGCGGCGCGCGGGTCCTGCCGTACGCCGGCGCCCCACTCGAAATGGATCAGCGGTGCGTGCCGCAAGTCCTTCAGCGACGACAGCCGCAGATGCGGGCTGCAGACCGGCGCAAAACGGTCCTGGAACAGCGGCTCGACCGTCAGCCCCGGATAGTGGCCGCCGCCATAGCGGATCGCCACGTCGGCATCGCTGTCGAGATCCACCACGGCATTGGAGGCGTCGAGCCGCAGCGTCCATTCCGGATGCGCGGCGCGAAACGACCCCGCGCGCGGCGCCAGCCGCTTGGCGACGAACGCGACGGTGGACGACAGCGTGGCGATATTGGCCGCGCGCTGGCGCTGCACCAGCTGCACCGCGCGTTCGAAGCCGTCGAGCCCGTCCCGGATCGCCGGAAACAGCATCCGCCCGCTCGCGGTCAGATCGACCTTGCGCGTCTCGCGCTCGAACAGCCGCACGCCCAGCCATTCCTCCAACAGCCGGATCTGGTGGCTGATCGCGGTCGCGGTCACGTTCAGCTCGTCGGCCGCGCGCTTGAAGCTCAGGCGCCTTGCCGCCGCTTCGAAGGCGCGCAGCGCGCTCAATGGAGGAAGGCGTCTCATGACGACTCCATGAATGAGTTGAACTCATCCATAACGTGAGATTTGACCATTTGTCGGGCCTGCCTGGGATCACGATACTGCGAACATTCTCCGCTGCGGTCATGAAGGTGGCCGCCTGACGGATGAAATTCCCTCAACTTTACCCCGGAGTTTCCCATGCTGCTCGAACAAGTCCGCACCAACCCCGATCCGTACGCGCCGTTCCTGCTGTCGCAGGGCATCCGCGTCGGCAATCTGGTCTTCATCTCGGGACAGGCCGCCATCGGCGACGACGGCAACATCGTCGGCCGCGGCGACTTCGACAAGCAGGCCGAGCAGGCCTTCCGCAATCTGCGGCGCGCGCTCGAGGCCGCGGGCTCGAGCCTGGACCGCGTGGCCAAGGTCACGATCTTCCTGAAGTCGATGGACAACTTCGGCAAGATCGTCGAACTGCGCCGCAAGTGGTTCTCGGCGCCGTACCCCGCCGACACCATCGTCGAGATCTCCAGCCTGTATTCGCCCGAGGCGCTGATCGAGATCGAGGCCATCGCCGTGGCCGAAGGAGCGCCGGCATGAACGCCCCTGCACGGCCGGCGCTGTTCGATCCGCTGGACCTCAACGGCCTCGCCTTGCCGAACCGGCTCGTCGTCGCGCCGATGACGCGCATCAGCGCGACGCCCGAGGGCGTGCCCACGCCGACGATGGTGGACTACTACGCGGGCTTTGCGCGCGGCGGCTTCGGGCTGATCGTCACCGAGGGCAGCTACACCGACCGCGCGTATGCGCAGGGCTATGCCGGGCAGCCGGGCCTGACCGACATGGAGCAGGCGCGCGCCTGGCGCGCGGTCACCGACGCGGTGCACGCTGCCGGCGGCCGCATCTTCGTGCAGCTGATGCATGCAGGCGCGCTGTCGCAGGCCAACCGCTTCCGCGACGAGACGGTCGGCCCGTCGGCCATCGCGCCGAAGGGCATGCAGATGGGCGTCTATCGCGGCAAGGGGCCCTATCGCACGCCGCGCGCCATCGCGCCGCACGAGATCGACGCGGCGATCGCCGGATTTGCCGAAGCGGCGCGGCTCGCCCGCGATGTCGCCGGTTTCGATGGCATCGAGATTCACGGCGCCAACGGCTATCTGCTCGATGAGTTCCTGACCGACTACACCAACCGGCGCGACGATGCCTGGGGCGGGCCGATCGGCAACCGCATCCGGCTCGCCGAGCAGACCGCACGCGCCGTGCGCGGCGCGGTCGGCGACGGCTTTCCGGTCGGCGTCCGCATTTCGCAGGGCAAGGTCAATGACTTCACGCATAAATGGGCCGAAGGGGCCGAGGGCGCGGCGATCGTGTTCGGCCGGCTGGCCGAGACGGGCATCGACTTCCTGCACGTGACGGAGTTCGAGGCGTGGCAGCCGGCCTTCCCCGGCGACGCGCGCTCGCTGGTCCGGCATGCGCGGCTTGCCGCGCCGCATCTGACCGTGATCGCCAACGGCGGCCTGCACGAGCCGGCGCGCGCGCAGGACGCGCTGACCGATGGCGCGGACCTGGTCGCGCTGGGCCGCGGCGCGCTGGCCAATCCCGACTGGCCGGCGCGCGTGGCGCAGGGCGTCGCACCGCGTCCCTTCGATCCCGCGCTGCTGTCGCCGCTCGGCGAGATCAAGCCCGCCGAGCTGCGGATGCGCGAAGCGCTGCCGCTGGTGGCCTGAATGGCGAGCGCTCGTCCGCCCTAGCTGGCGAACGTGCGCTCGCGCCGTTCCTGGCACGGCGCGCAGCGCGTCGCGGTCGGATTGGCCAGCAGGCGCGCGTACGGAATCTCCTGCTCGCAGTCCTGGCAGACGCCGTACTCGCCGGCATCGATGCGCTCGCGCGCCTGCGCGATATCGTTCAGTTCGCCGCGGTAGTGCTGCTGCAGCGCCGCGCGGTCCAGCTCCTCGTTGACGCCCTCGGCGGTGTCGACGAGGTCCTGCGGCTCCCTGGCCGGGTTGCTGGACGGACGATCGCGTCCCTGCTGATAGAGCGGCTGCAGTTCGCGCTCGCGCGCATCCAGCCGCCCGCGCAGCGCGGCAAGTTGTTCCTGGTTCAGAAGCGACATGTCGCCCTCCATCTACGTGTCATCTCGGCTGCCGCCGAGCCGTGCCATACGTGATCGACATCCCGGCTCTCCCGCCGTTCCCGACATGGCGCCGGCAGGGTTTTCCCGCTTGACTGATCAAGCCCGACGGCCTACATTGGCCGGGCAGATTCAGATAAGAGACCATCTGTAGGATGGTCTCTTAGCGCGTGCAGTTTGCTGCGGCCTCTTACAGAACAATTCAAGGAGACCGCCGTGCAAGCGCCTGCCATCCGCCTTCGTGGCATCGACGATGTCATCGCCTATATCGATTCCTGTCCGGGTATACGGGGCAGAGCCGGCCTGATCTGGTGGCTCGCACTCGGCGGACTGTTTCTCGACGCCTTTTCCAATTCCGCATTGAGCGCCGGCCTCGGGCCGATGACGCGCGATCTCGCGCTCGCGCCGGCACAGGTCGCACTGCTGACCTCGTTCGCCTCGTGGGTCGCGATCGCCTTCAATCCGATCGGCGGCTGGATGGCCGATCGCTGGGGCCGCGTGCGTCCGCTGATCCTGGCCAAGGTGCTGGCCGTGGTCGGCGCCGTGCTGGTCGTCTTCGCGCCCACGTTTGAAGTGATCCTGGTCGGCCGTTTCTTCGTCGGCGCGGCCTACGGCATCGACTTCGCCATCGCGATGGCCGTGCTGGCCGAATTCACCCCGGTCAAGCTCAAGAGCCGCCTCAATACCTGGCAAGGCATGTGGTACACGGCGGTCTGCACCAACCTGCTGCTGGCGCTGCTGTTCCACTCGTGGCAGGTCGGCGATGCGATCTGGCGCTATTCGGTCGCGGCCACCGCGATCTTCGGCGTGGCGATCCTGGTGCTGCAACTGCTGTTCCTGGTCGAGAGCCCGACGTGGCTGGCCCGCAAGGAACGGCTCGAGGCCGCCGCGCTCGCCATGACGCGCATCTACGGCCGCCCCTTCACCGCGGCACCGCCGGCCGAACGCATTCCGGTGTTGAACCAGGCGCGGCGGGGGCTGGCCAATGTGCTGCTGATCTTCCGCGGCATCTATCTGCCGCGCACCATCCTGGCGGCGACCGTGCAGATCGGCCAGTCGATCCAGTACTTCGCCATCGGCTGGTACCTGCCGCTGATCAGTGCGGCGCTGTTCGGCAAGGACTTCGTCTACGCCACCATCGGCGCGCTCGTCTTCAACGTCTGCGGCATCGTCGGCGGCTTCCTGTCGCCGGTCATCGGCCGCAGGCTGGGCCTGCGCCGCGCCTCCGCCTTCGGCTTTGCCGCGGTGTTCGCGATGCTGCTGGTGCTGGGCCTGTTCAACGGCAAGATGCCGCTGTGGGTCGCGGTGGTGGTGCCCTCGCTGTTCATCCTGTTCCATTCCGGCGGCCCGGGCGCCAACGGCAAGAGCCTGTCGTCGCTGTCCTTCCGCAGCGAGCTGCGCGCCGGCGCCAACGGCGTGATCGGCGCGCTGGGCGCGATCGGTGCCGCGCTCGGCCTGCTGGTGTTTCCGCTGTTCCGCGCGGAATACGGGCTGGAGAAGACCTTCCTGATCCTGTCGGTGGTGCCGCTGGTCGCCAGCCTGATCTGCTTCGCGATCCGCTGGGATCCGACCCGCACGGCCGTCCATCCGGACAACGAGGCCGATGCCCCACAGTTCCGCGGCGACACCGAGGCGCCCTCGCCTTTCCTCAATCCCGCCATCGAGAAGTCCCGGCCATGACCCGCCCCACCGACGTCATTCTCGCCATCGACGAAGGCACGTCCGGCACCCGCGCCGCGCTGGTCGGCGCGGACGGCCATGTCTCGTGCCTCGAATACACGACGCTGACCGTGGATTCGCCGCGCCCCGGCGTGGTCGAACAGGACGCCAATGTCCTGCTCGACAAGACCCTGGCCGTCTGCCGCGCGACGCTGGCCAATGCGGACCGTGAAGGACGGCGCGTGGTGGCGCTGGCCATCGCCACGCAGCGCGCCACCGCGGTGCTGTGGGATACCGCCACCGGCCGCGCGCTGGTGCCGGCAATGGTGTGGCAGGACACGCGCTACGCCGCCGAGCTGGAACGCCTCGCCGCGGCGTG
>NZ_JCBAJO010000071.1:0-20429 GCF_059772245.1 Cupriavidus sp. R6-3 | reverse complement strand
ACACAGCCCCGGCGCCGGCGCTGGTGGAGCAGTGCGACCGCTTTGCCGCGGCCTCGACCTCGGGCATGACGGTGACGCTGCCCGGCCCGACCGGCGAGCGCAATACCTACACGCTGCTGCCGCGCGACACCGTGCTGTGCCTGGCGCCGAACGAGGCCGACCTGGCCACGCAGCTGGCGGCGGTGCTGGCGGTCGGCGCCGGCGCGTTGTGCCCGGACGCCGAGCCCGCGCGGACCCTGTATGCGCGGCTGCCGAAGGCAGTACAATCGCGCGTCCGCCTGGTTGCCGACTGGAGCGCGGCCGACGTCGCCTTCGACGCGGTGCTGCACCACGGCGATTCGGACCAGCTGCGCGCGGTGTGCGAACAGGTCGCGCAGCGGCCCGGTCCGATCGTCGGCGTGCAGGGGCTGGGCCACGGCGACACCGGCATCGCGCTGGAGCGTCTGCTGATGGAGCGCTCGCTGTCGGTCAATACCGCGGCGGCCGGCGGCAACGCGAGCCTGATGACGATCGGCTGACCGCGGGGACCGACGGCAACGACAACGATTGACCGCCCGAGCCGGTCCGACGTATCGGTCGGACGTCCGGGTTGGGCGCCAGACAGGCGCAGGTGCGGCGGCGATCCCGCCCTCGCTGCGCCACCGAGAAAGCGTGGTCCGCAGGGGCGGGCCGAACGCTTCCAAGAGTGCAGTGAACCGGCCTACAGGCTACCCAAGGAGAACGGATGAACACGACCTTCCACAAGACGGCGCTGACCGTCGCACTGACGATCGCCGGCCTGACCGCGGCGTCCGCCGCGTTCGCGCAGGCGCAGGAAATCAAGCTCGGCTTTGCCGCGCCGATGACCGGTGGTCAGGCGCAGTACGGCAAGGACATGCAGAACGGCGTGGTGCTGGCGATCGAGCAGATGAACGCCACCAAGCCCAAGATCGGTGGCAAGGAAGTCAAGTTCGTGCTGCTGTCCGAGGACGACCAGGCCGATCCGAAGACCGGCTCGGTGGTGGCGCAGAAGCTGGTCGACAACGGCATCCAGGGCATGCTCGGCCATTTCAACTCGGGCACCAGCATCCCGGCCTCGATGGTCTACAACCGCGCCGGCATCGCGCAGATCGCGATGGCGACCGCGCCCGAATACACCCGCCAGGGCTTCAAGACCACCTTCCGCATGATGACCTCCGACACCCAGCAGGGTTCGGTGCTCGGCAACTACGTGGTCAAGAAGCTCGGCGCGAAGAACATCGCCATCGTCGATGATCGTACCGCCTACGGCCAGGGCCTGGCCGACGAGTTCGAGAAGGCCGCCAAGGCCGCCGGCGGCAAGATCGTGCGCCGCGAGTTCACCAACGACAAGGCGGTGGACTTCAAGGCCGTGCTGACCAACATCAAGCGCAGCAACCCGGACATCATCTTCTTCGGCGGCGCCGAGACGCAGTCCGCGCCGATGGCCAAGCAGATCAAGGAACTGGGCCTGAAGTCGCCGCTGGTGTCGGGCGAGATGTCCAAGACCGACAACTTCCTGAAGCTGGCCGGTCCCGCAGCGGAAGGCACGGTGGTGTCGCTGGCCGGCCTGCCGCTGGAGCAGATGCCGGGCGGCGCCAAGTATGCGCAGGACTACGAGAAGCGTTTCAAGAGCAAGGTCCAGACCTACTCGCCGTATGCCTACGACGGCGCCACCGCGCTGATGACGGCGATGGTCAAGGCCGGCTCGGCCGATCCGGCGCGCTATCTGCCGGTGCTGGCGGCGACCAACATGCCGGGCGTCACCACCAAGACGCTGGCGTACGACGCGCGCGGCGACCTGAAGGACGGCGGCATCACCGTCTACAAGGTCGTGGGCGGCAAGTGGACCGTGCTGGAAACGCTGGGCGGCAAGTAAGCCCGGGTTTTCCACAGCGGGTCGACATTGGGTCCACTGTCCCGGAATTCCACAGTTCCACAGTTCCACAGTTGGCCTGTGGCCCGGAACGCCACCCCTCGGGGTGGCGTTTTCTTTGGCCGCCGCATCACCGCCGCATCACCACCGCACTGGCCGCGGCGTTGGCCGCCGGCTTGACCACCAGGGCGGCGGCATCCGGCCGGCTCGACCCGCTTCCACGGCCTTGCCTCCCGCGTGGCGCATAATCGCGGTCTTGCCGTTTCCTCGCTATCCCAGTTGTCCCTCTTTGCCCATCACCCTGAAGGAGTACCCGTGTCCGCGCAGCCAGTCAGCTACGACCACGCCATCGAGCTTGCCACGCAGGAGCGCTACGACGAAGCGCTGGCGGTGATCGACGCGTTGGCGCGCCAGCGGCCCGAGGTCGTCGATTACGAGGCGCTGCGCGCCCGGTTGCTGTTCGACAAGGGCGAGCCCGAGCAGGCGCTGGCCGCGCTCGAGGCGGCGCTGTCCCGCCTGCCCGAGCTGCCGCTGCATCCCGCGCACCGCTGGGCCTCGCGCGGCGTGCTGGCGCATCGCTACGGCATGCTGCTGATGAACCAGCAGCGTTTCGCCGAGGCGCTGCCCTGGCTGGAAGAGGCGGCCCGGCGCAACGGGCTGGCCACCGGCGAATGGAGCGCGCAGCTGCATGCGGGGCTGGCGCACTATCGGCTGGGCCAGTTCGCCGAGGCCGGCCGCTATTGGTACGACCTGCTGTATCGCGCGCCGGACCTGGGTGCGCACGACATCCTGAGCCTGGCGGCCGCGCACGTGCAGGGCGCCGAGTCCGAGGGACAGCGCGCCGAACCGATGCTGCGGCTGTGCCTGGCCCGCATCGGCCTGGACAATGCCGATCTGCTGGAGATGAGCGAGGAGCAGGGCGACGCGCTGGCCGCGCAGCAGGCGCAGATGGTGCTGGCCGAGAACCCGGACCATCCGCACGCGCGCCGCATCCTCGCGCCGCTGCGGCTGCGGGCCGGCGATCTCGCCGGTGCGCGCGACGACCTGGCGGTCTACCAGCGCCAGGTGCCGGACCCGAAGGCGCAGATACGCGAGCTCGAGTGGCGCCATCAGGGCGGCGAGGCCGAGCCCTGGCGCGACTTCGTGCTGACCGACGCGGCCACCGACGCGCATGGCTACTACCTTGCCGGGCTGGCGCTGGCCGACTTCATCGAGCGCGTGCCGGCGTCGGCGGAAGCGCTGCGGCCACAGCTGCTGCGCGCCTGGCAAACGGGCCTGGCCCGCTTCGAGCAGTATTTCGCCACCGGCGAGGGCGGCTACGATGACGCCGACCCGCATATCTATTCGCTGCTGTGCGACCGGCTGGCGCGCCGGCTCGATCTCGACGATGCCGCGCAGCGCGACGAACGCATCGCGCTGCATGAGAAGGGCATTGCCGTCAGCGATTTCATCGAGCACTGGCTCGATCTGCTGGCCTGCCACGACGCCGCCGGACGCCATCAGCGCGTGGTTGAGATCGCCGGCGAGGTGCTGAACCGCTATCCGCTGGATCGCCATGCGGGCCACGTGACCTGGGTGTTCAGCCGGCTGATCCACGCGTGGAAGGCGATCGGTGGCAGCGAGGCGATCGGCGCGGCGCGGGCCGCGATCGCCCATATGGAGGCGCGGCTTGACGCGCTGCCGGTCGAGGAACGCAGCGAGGCGGCGCTGTCGATGGCCCATGCGCGCACGCATTTCGCCACGCTGCTGGGGAATTCGGCCGGATCGATGGAAGCGCGCGAACGGGCGCTGGCGCTGGACGAGATCGAGGCCCTGCAGGCGCGCGCGGTGGTGGTCGAGGACGCCTGGGTCTACGACGCCTTCGGCCGCATCTGGCGCGGCCTGGCCGACAACGAGCGCGCCTTGCCGCTGTTCGAGCGCGCCATCGCGCTGACCGAGGGCGATGCCGAGGACCAGGCCGCGGCGCGGCTGCAGCGCGGGCTGATCCGGCTCGACGCGCAGCAGTACGCCGAGGCGCTGACCGACTTCCATGCCGCCTTCGCGGTGCGCGACGACTGGGAGGCGGACGTGCATCTGCATGCGGCGCAGGCCGCGCTGGGTCTGGCCAGGCGCGAGGAGGCGCGCGATCTGTTTCTGCAGGCCCGCGCGCGCGGGGCCGCGCAAGGGCGTACCCGCGCGTTGTATGCGAAGGTCGAAAACGCACTGAAGGCCACGCGGCCGGCGTGGAAACTGTGGGGCGTCTAAGCCTGAGGTGCAGGCCGCGCGCGTGAGTGTGGACGCGCCGGAGACGCGATGGAGACGCGATGGAGACGCGATGGAGACGCGATCCGATAGCGCGTCGGCGGAAACCTCAGCAAAACTCGTGCCTTGTCGGACAAACCCGGACACGGGTTCAAAGGCCCTTCCGTTAGGATGTCACCCATGAATGGATTGAGCCAACTATTTCCGACCTGGCCGCTCGCACCCAGCGGGCTGTTCTGGGTCGGCCTCGCGCTGGTAGGCGCGGGCCTTGCCGGCGAAATTTGCCGGATGTATCTGAGATTGCCGCGTATCGTCGGTTATGCCGCCACCGGTCTGCTGGCCGGCACGCTGGGCCGCCCCATCGTCGATCAGACGATGATCGCGCAGACCCGCATCCTGATCGACATGGCGCTGGCGCTGGCCCTGTTCGAACTCGGCCATCGCCTGTCGCTGGTCTGGCTGCGGGCCAATCGCTGGCTGCTGTTTACCAGTGCCTCGGAGAGCCTGCTGACCTGGGGCCTCGTCACCGCGGTGCTGCAATGGATCGGCGTGAGCCCGACCGTCGCCATCCTCGCCGGCGGCATCGCGGTCAGCACGTCGCCGTCGATCGTGCTGCAGCTGAAGAACGAATTGCGCGCGGAAGGCCAGGTCACCGAACGGCTGATGGCGATGACCGCGCTCAACAGCATGTATGCCGCGGTGATCGTGCAGCTGGCGACCGGCTGGCTGCATTCGGAATACGGCAATCTGGGCGCGGCGCTGCTGCATCCGCTGTATCTGCTGGTCGGCTCGTGCCTGCTGGCGTGGCTGGTCGGCAAGCTGAGCCAGGCGGTCTATGCGCGGATGCCGGCCGACGATCAGTACAGCTTTCTGGTGCTGGTCGGCATCGTGCTGTTCACGCTGGCGCTGACGCGGCTGCTGAAGCTGTCGATGCCGTTGACGCTGCTGCTGGCTGGCGTCGTCTTCAAGCATCAGGACAATCAGCCGCGCGTGTGGCCCGCGCACTTCGGCAGCGCCGGTACGCTGCTGATCATCGTGATGGTGGTGTCGCTGGGGCTGCCGGTGACCGTGCGCGACTGGTCCATCGCCGGCGTCGCCGCGATCGTGCTGGTGCTGCTGCGGCATCTGGCCAAGCTCGGCGGCGTGGTGTCGCTGGGTTCGTTTTCGGGCCTGAGCATCCGGCAGTGCGTGGCGCTTGGCGTGGCGCTGGGGCCGATGTCGGGTCTGGCTTACCTGCTGATGAGCGATGTGGCGCGGCTCTATCCGGAAACCGGGGAAATGCTCAACGCGATCGTGCTGTGCGCGCTGGCGATCGAGCAGATCGCGGCGCCGGTATTGGCCGCATGGGCACTTCGCTATGCCGGCGAGGTCAGAGGCAATGGAGGAGGGCGCTGATGTCACTCGAACCGTTCAAGCAATCCGAGGCGCTGACCTTCGGCGTCGAGCTGGAAATGCAGCTGGTCAATCGCCATGACTACGATCTGGCGCCGTTCGCGCCCGATTTGCTGCGGCTGCTGAAGGGCGCCCAGCATGCGGGCGATATCAAGCCGGAGATCAGTCCGTCGATGATCGAGATCAGCACCGGCATCTGCCATGACTACGCGCAGGCGCTGTCCGAGCTGACCACGATGCGCGACCTGATGGTCGAGGCCTCGCATTCGCTGAACCTGGGCATCTGCGGCGGCGGCACGCATCCGTTCCAGCAGTGGGCCGATCGCACCATCTCCGACTCGCCGCGCTACCAGTACATCTCCGAGCTGTACGGCTACCTGGCCAAGCAGTTCACCGTGTTCGGCCAGCACGTGCATATCGGCTGCCCGACCGCCGACGATTCGCTGTTCCTGCTGCATGCGATCGGCCGCTACGTGCCGCACTTCATTGCGCTGGCGGCGTCGTCGCCGTATGTGCAGGGCGTCGATACCGGCTTCGCTTCCGCGCGACTGAATTCGGTCGCTGCCTTCCCGATGAGCGGCCGCGCGCCCTTCATGCTGACCTGGGACGCCTTCACCGCGTACTTCGAGAAGATGCGCAAGACGGGCGTGATCGAGAGCATGAAGGACTTCTATTGGGATATTCGCCCCAAGCCGGAATTCGGCACCATCGAAGTCCGCGTCATGGACACGCCGCTGACGGTCGCGCGCGCCTGCGACATTGCGGCCTATATCCAGGCGCTGGCGCGCTATCTGCTGCTGTCGCGCCCCTTCATGCCGGAAGAGGACGACTACCTGGTCTATACCTTCAACCGCTTCCAGGCCTGCCGCTTCGGACTCGACGGCGAGTACGTGCACCCCAACGAACTGACGCGGATGCCGATCGCCGACCATATCCTGTCGATCTGCGACGTGCTGGTGCCGCACGCCGAAGCGCTCGGTTCGCTGGAGGCCTTGGCCAATATACGCATGCTGGCCGCCAGCCGCAGCGGCGACGCCGAATGGGCGCGCCAGGTCGATGCCGATACGCGCAGTCTGCGCGAGGCGGTGCGGCAGAGCTGCGATCGCTGGGCAGGGTAAGAGAGTCCTTGTGCCGGGCCGCGCCGCTGCCATCCTTGCCTTCCCTGCGATCACAGCAATCGCTGCGATCGCGGGGAGCGGCGGTCAGACCCCGTGCGGGATGCTGTCGCCGTCGCCGAGCCCGAGCCGCTGGTTCGCCGGCACCGCCACCGCCAGCAGCTTCGGCGGCGGCAGGTTCAGCCCCTTCATCATCTCGATGAACTCTTCGCGTGTGCGGCCGCACAGCCGGCTGTTGGTGGCCCGTTCGTGACCGATGGTCGAATGGGTGCGGCCCTTGTAGTCATGGGCCGGATATACCAGCGTGTCGTCGGGCAGCGCAAACAGCTTGCGCGTCAGGCTGTCGTATAGCGTGCCGGCGTCGCCGGACTGGAAGTCGGTGCGTCCGCAGCCGTCGATCAGCAGCGCATCGCCGGTAAAGACCCGGCGCACCACGCCGCCGTCCGGCTGCGCCTCTTCCCACAGATAGCTCATGCTGCCGGCGGTATGTCCCGGCGTATGGATGGCGCGCAGCGTTTGCGTGCCGAACGGGATCGTGTCGCCGTCGATCAGCTGCTTCAGCGCCGGCCGGATATCGCAGCCCGACGGCGCGGCGGTATGCGCGCCGGTGCGTTGCGCGAGATGGCCGGCAGAGGTGATGTGGTCGGCGTGCGCATGGGTCTCGATGACCCAGGCAAGCCGTACCCCGGTCTGCTGCACCAGCGCCAGATCCCGTTCGAGCTGACGGTCGACCGGATCGATCAGCGCGGCGTCACGTGTCGCCGCGTCGATCAGCAGGTAGGTGTAGGTACTGGACTCGCGATCGAAGAGTTGATGGAAGGTTTGCATCTGCGGGAATACTAACGAAGCGCCGCCTGGCGCTAGTCTTCGAATACGTCGGCGAGGTGCTGGGCGCTC
The DNA here is from genome assembly GCF_059772245.1 of Cupriavidus sp. R6-3. Taxonomy (NCBI): domain Bacteria; kingdom Pseudomonadati; phylum Pseudomonadota; class Betaproteobacteria; order Burkholderiales; family Burkholderiaceae; genus Cupriavidus; species Cupriavidus sp. R6-3. The sequence continues at coordinate 12,911 of NZ_JCBAJO010000071.1, read as the reverse complement.
AGCAGTCTTTCTCCCCAGGCTTCCAATTGTTCAAGCCGGGCGCTGTTCAGCCGTGATTCGAGTTCGGCTGGCAGAGGGCCGAAGCGCTTGGCAAGCAGATTTCGCAGGAGCATGGCCTGACCCTGTTGCAGGCCCTCCTGCAGACCTACCTGCCGGCCCTCCTGCAGACCTGCCTGCCGGCCCTCCTGCAGACCTACCTGCCGGCCCTCCTGCAGACCTGCCTGCCGGCCCTCCTGCAAACCTACCTGCCGGCCCTCCTGCAGACCTGCCTGCCGGCCTTCCTGCAGACCTACCTGTCGGCCTTCTCGCCGGCCTTCCTGCAGACCTACCTGCCAACCTTCCTGCAGGCCTTCCCGCTTGTAATTGGCCTTCCACTGCGCAATATTCGTCGACAGCGACATTTCAGCCTCCATCAGGTTGTGTATGTCCGTTAAATACAAACCGGCCCGGCGATGCCGTGAGCCTACATGCTTCAGCCATCGTACGAAAGTGTCCTCCAGGACCGGGTCGTCGGCCACGCGCAGCCTGATCCAGCGAACCGCTTCGAGCATCGCCGTCTCCGTCTCCGCGTTCTCGAAGCGGAACACCGCGGCGACGAGATTGTCGAGCGTGGCCAGTTCCTCATCTGAATATCGCCGCGCGTCCACCAGAAGATATTCGCAGCGCGGCTGGCAGCGGCACAAGTCATCCGGCAGCCGCGGCGACAGATCCGCGATATCGGTCTTTGCCGTCCAGCTGCCTTCCCCGTTGTAGACCACGATCGGCAGCACCGGCGGCAACTGGCCGTCTGGCAGTATATTCCGCCCACGGATCAGCTCCAGATCCAACGACGTGACGTAATTCGTCATGCGAATCGCCATATGGCGATCGATGGTGCTCTGGAATTCGATCAGCAGATAGAGGTAGACCCACTCGCCGCCGGCCTGGATGCGCCAGACCATGTCGCTGGCGCGCTGGCGAAGGCGGTCCGTAACGTAGTTGCTCGAGATACGTTCGAGGGTGTCGAAGTCCAGCGCGCGGACCCACGCGCTCGGCACGAAATCCCGCAGCAGATCACGGACGAATTCCGGTGTGGAGAACAACAGCTTGTAACAGGCATCGTGGCTCGGCATGGCTCGCGCATCGCAGTTGCGGTGCCGAGAGAATGCCGCGCCGAAGGGCCGCGAGATTCCACAAAAGTGCGTGCTACTTTAGTGTTCGAGCTTCAGCACTCGACGATATTGACGGCGAGCCCGCCGCGCGCCGTTTCCTTGTACTTGGTCTTCATGTCGGCACCGGTCTCGCGCATGGTCTTGATCACCGAATCGAGCGAGACATAGTGATTGCCGTCGCCGCGCAAGGCCATGCGCGCGGCGTTGACCGCCTTGACCGAGGCCATCGCATTGCGCTCGATGCAGGGAATCTGCACCAGCCCGCCGACCGGATCGCAGGTCAGCCCCAGGTTGTGTTCCATGCCGATTTCCGCGGCATTCTCGACCTGCTCCGGCGTGCCGCCGAGCACGGCCGCCAGCGCGCCCGCTGCCATCGAACACGCGACGCCAACCTCGCCCTGGCAGCCGACTTCGGCGCCGGAGAGCGACGCGTTCAGCTTGTACAGCAGACCGATCGCGCCGGCCGTCAGCAGGAAGTCGATCACGCCGCGCTCGTTCGCACCGGGCACGAAGCGATCGTAGTAATGCAGCACGGCCGGGATGATGCCCGCCGCGCCATTGGTCGGCGCGGTCACCACGCGGCCACCGGCCGCGTTCTCCTCGTTGACGGCCATCGCATAGAGGTTGACCCAGTCCATCACCGACAGCGGGTCGGACAGCGTCCGTTCGGCGCGCTCGGTCAGATTGCGGTACAGCTCCGGCGCGCGCCGCTTGACCTTGAACGGGCCCGGCAGCTCGCCATCGGTGCGGCAGCCGCGCGCGACGCAGGCCTGCATCACCTGCCAGATATGCAACAGGCCGGCGCGCACATCGGCTTCGCTGCGCCAGGTGCATTCGTTTTCGAGCATCAGCTGCGCGATCGACTTGCCGCTGCTGCTGGCCATGTCGAGCATCGCGCGGCCGCTGCGGAAGGGATGCGGCAGTTGCCGGTCGGCCTCGAGCACCTGCGTGTTCGCCGCGCCCGCGCTGACGACGAAGCCGCCGCCGACCGACAGATAGCGGCCTTCGCGCAGCGTCGCGCCGGCGGCATCGAAGGCATGGAATTTCATGCCGTTCGGATGCTCGGCCAGCGCTTCGCGCCGGTAGAACGCGATATGTTCCTTTTCGACGAAGGGAATCGGATGCTTGCCAAGCAGGGACAGCGTGCGCGAAGCGCGCAGCGCTGCCAGCCTGGCGTCGATGGTGTCCGGATCGATGGTATCGGGCGCCTCGCCGAGCAGGCCGAGAATCACGCCCTTGTCGGTGCCGTGCCCCTTGCCGGTCGCGCCGAGCGAGCCGTACAGCTCGACCCGCACGCTGGCCACCTGCGGCAGCAGGCCGTCGCGCTCCAGTCCATGCGCGAACATGCCGGCCGCACGCATCGGTCCCACCGTATGCGAGCTGGACGGCCCGATGCCGACCTTGAACAGGTCGAATACGCTGACAGCCACGTTGGTCTCCTATCGTTTGCCGGCGCTTTGCCGGCTTCCGCCGCGGCTTGCCGTCCGGCCAGGCGCGATACGGGCTAGACCGGCCGATCGTCCTCGGGGCGTTCCCACAACGAGACGCCGGGGCCGGGCGGTTCCTCCGGCAGTTCCTTGCGCTTGAGCACGCTGATGGCGCCGTCGTTCTCCAGGATCGCTATATAGACGTCGTCCAGGCTGGCGCAGCCCTCGCGCCGCAATACCTTCATCAGATCGTCGCTGGTCAGCCGCGCGCCGTGCATGACCTTGTCAATCACCTTGCCATGGCGGATCAGCAGCTGGGGGTGGCCCTCGACCGCGTACTCGAACTTGCGGCTGCGCCAGCTGAGCCAGCTGACCAGCACGTTGATGCCGATCAGCGTGGCGGCGAGGATCAGGCCTGCGGATACCGACTTGTCATCGCCGACCATGGCGTTCTGCACGCCTTCGGACAGGATCAGCAACAGGATCAGATCGAACGGGGTCATCTGTCCGATCTGCCGCTTGCCGCCCAGCCGCATCATGATCAGCAGCGCGAAATAGACGATCAGTCCTCGGACGATAAATTCCCACCACGGTGCGCTCATCTCCCACATCGACAGTCTCCTTACCGATGACAGCCCCGGCGCGAATGCCGGGAACTCAGGCCCGGACGCGGAACCGCGTCCGGGCGGCGATGGAGCCGCCGTGCCGGGATCGCCCGCAGTGCCCGCCGACTATGTGCCGACTGCCCGCGGACTGCCTGCTTACTCCTCGTACGCGCTCATCGGCACGCACGAGCAGAACAGGTTGCGATCGCCGTAGACGTTGTCGGCACGGCCGACCGGCGGCCAGTACTTCTGCGTCCGCAGCGAGGCGACCGGATAGGCGGCTTCCTCACGAGTGTACTTGTGGTTCCACTCGTTGGCAGTGATGACCGCGGCGGTGTGCGGCGCGTTCTTCAGCGGGTTGTCCTCGCGGTCGAAGCTGCCGTCCTCGACACGGGCGATTTCCTTGCGGATGGCGATCATCGCGTCGATGAAGCGGTCCAGCTCGTGCAGCGCCTCGCTCTCGGTCGGCTCGATCATCAGCGTGCCCGGCACCGGGAAGCTCATGGTCGGCGCATGGAAGCCATAGTCCATCAGCCGCTTGGCGACATCCTCGTTGCTGATGCCGGTCGCCTTCTGGATCGGACGCAGGTCGAGAATGCACTCGTGCGCGATATGGCCGTTGCCGCCCGTGTACAGCACCGGGTAGTAGTCCGACAGCCGCTTGGCGACGTAGTTGGCCGCCAGGATCGCGTTCTCGGTGGCCGCCGTCAGGCCGCGCGCGCCCATCATCGCGATATACATCCACGAAATCGGCAGGATGCTGGCCGAGCCGTAGGGCGCGGCCGAGATCGCGCCGATGCCGTCTGCCGCGCGGCGGTAGCCGCTGCTGGCGTGGTTCGGCAGGAACGGCGCCAGATGCGCGCCGACCGCGACCGGACCCACGCCCGGGCCGCCGCCGCCGTGCGGAATGCAGAAGGTCTTGTGCAGGTTCAGGTGCGACACGTCGCCGCCGAACTGCCCCGGCGCCGCGGTGCCCACCATCGCGTTCATGTTGGCGCCGTCGACATAGACCTGCCCGCCGTGGCTGTGCACGATCTCGCAGATGCGCTGCACGCCTTCCTCGAACACGCCGTGCGTGGACGGATAGGTGATCATGATCGCCGCCAGGTTCCCGCTGTGCTGCGCGGCCTTCTTCTCCAGGTCGGCCAGATCGACGTTGCCGTCCTCGTCGCAGGCCACTACGACCACCTGCATGCCGGCCATCTGCGCGGACGCCGGATTGGTGCCGTGCGCCGACGACGGGATCAGGCAGATATTGCGATGGCTCTCGCCGCGGCTCGCGTGGTAGGCGTGGATGATCTGCAGGCCCGCGTACTCGCCTTGCGAGCCGGCGTTCGGCTGCAGGCTGACGGCGGCGTAGCCGGTGGCCGCGCACAGCATCGCCTCGAGCTGGGCGATCATTTCGCGGTAGCCGACGGTCTGGTCGTCCGGCGCGAACGGATGGATGCTCGAAAACTCGGGCCAGGTGACCGGAATCATCTCGCTGGTCGCGTTGAGCTTCATCGTGCAGGAGCCCAGCGGGATCATCGTGCGATCGAGTGCCAGGTCCTTGTCGGCCAGCATGCGCAGATAGCGCAGCATCTCGTGCTCGGCGTGATGCGTGTTGAAGACCGGATGCGTCAGGTAGGCGCTCTGGCGCGACAGCGCGGCCGGATAGCCGTCATCGGCCGCGGCTTCCAGTGCGTCGAAGGCCGGCACCGGCTTGCCCTGCGCAAAGATCTCCCACAGCGCGACCACATCGTCGCGGGTGGTGGTCTCGTCCAGCGAGATGCCGACGTGCGTCGCACCGGCGCGGCGCAGATTGATGCGGCGCGCGGTGGCCGCGGCGTGGATCGCCTCGGTGGCGGCGCCGGTCTCGATCGTCAGCGTGTCGAAGAAGGTCGCATTGCTGCGCGCGTAGCCCAGCGCCTGCAGGCCGCCGGCCAGCGTCGCGGTCAGGCGATGCACGCGTTGCGCGATGCGCTTCAGGCCTTGCGGACCGTGGTAGACCGCGTACATCGACGCCATCACCGCCAGCAGCACCTGCGCGGTACAGATGTTCGAGGTCGCCTTTTCGCGGCGGATATGCTGCTCGCGCGTCTGCAGCGCGAGCCGGTAGGCCGGGTTGCCCTGCGCGTCGACGGTGACGCCCACCAGGCGGCCCGGCATCGAGCGCTTGTAGGCGTCCTTCACAGCCATATAGCCGGCGTGCGGGCCGCCGAAGCCGAGCGGCACGCCGAAGCGCTGCGAATTGCCGACGGCCACGTCGGCGCCCCATTCGCCGGGCGCGGTGAGCAGCGTCAGCGCCAGCAGGTCCGCCGCGGCGACCACCAGGCCGCCGGCCGCGTGGACCGCATCGGCGATCGCGCGGTAGTCCGCCACGTCGCCGTTGACGCCCGGGTATTGCAGCAGCACGCCGAAGGCATGCGCCTGCGCCGCGTCGGCGGCGGGACCGACCTTGACCTCGATGCCGAGCGGCAGCGCGCGCGTGCGGACCACTTCGATCGTCTGCGGCAGCACGTCGTCGGCCACATAGAAGGTATTCGACGCGTGCTTGTTCACGCGCTGCAGCAGCGTCATCGCCTCGGCCGCGGCCGTGCCTTCGTCGAGCATCGACGCATTGGCGATATCGAGGCCGGTCAGGTCGGTGACCATCTGCTGGAAGTTCAACATCGCTTCCAGGCGGCCCTGCGAGATCTCCGGCTGGTACGGCGTGTACGCGGTGTACCAGGCCGGGTTCTCGAAGATATTGCGCAGGATCACGCCCGGCGTCAGCGTGTTGTAGTAGCCCTGGCCGATGAAGCTCTTGAACACCTTGTTCTTGCCGGCGATGCCGCGCAGCTTGGCCAGCGCGGCTTCCTCGGTCAGCGGCTCGGTGAATTCGCCCAGCGGCATGCCGTCGCGGCGGCGGATCGCGGCCGGGATGATGGCATCCATCAGCGCGGCGCGGCTGTCGTAGCCCAGCACCTTCAGCATGTGCTGCTGTTCGGCGGCGTCGGGACCGATATGGCGGTGGGAGAAGGCGTCGCGAGCTTCGAGTTCAGCCAGCGAAGGGCGAGCGGATTGAGCGGCGTTCATGGGCAGGGGAGCGTTCATGGCAAGTGACTCGGAGAGGCGGGCCGGGACATGGTGGTCAGCCATGGCCCCCGGCGCCGCGGGCGGGGCGCCGGGCTCAGGCGCCGACGCTGGCCTTGTAGGCGTCGGCCGTCATCAGGCCGTTGACGTCGTCGCTGTTGGCGGGCTTGATCTTGAACAGCCAGGCGTCGAAGGCGTTGGCGTTGACGCTCTCGGGCGCGTCCTTGACAGCGTCGTTGACGGCGACCACCTCGCCGGCCACCGGCGCGTAGATGTCCGACGCGGCCTTGACCGATTCGACCACGGCCAGCGCGTCGCCGGCGCCGACCGTCTTGCCGACCTCGGGCAGTTCCAGGAAGACGATGTCGCCGAGCGCATCCTGCGCGTGATCGGTGATGCCGATCGTCAGCGTGCCGTCGGTTTCGACGCGCACCCATTCGTGCGACTCGGTGTACTTCAGGTCAGCGGGGAAATTCATCGAGATTCTCCAATTTCAGATTCTTGTGTCGCGCCGCCGCGTGCCATCGGGATGAAGGGGGCCGCGGGGCGCAGCGTGACCGGGTGGACGATGTCCGATGCGAGCTGTCAGCTCACGAGTGCCTTGCCATTGCGCACAAACGGCAGTTTAACCACAGTCGCAGTCAGTTTGCGGTCGCGGATCAGCACCTGGACTTCGCTGCCGAGCGCCACATCCTTGGGCAGGCGCGCGAAGGCGATCGATTGGGACAGCGTCGGGCTGAAGGTGCCCGACGTGATCTCGCCCTCGCCGGCGGCGGTCAGCACGGTCTGGTGCGCGCGCAGCACGCCGCCCTTGTCCCGCAGGATCAGGCCGGCGAACTGCTGGCGCTGGCCGTTGGCCACCAGCGCGGCCTTGCCGACGAAATCGCGCTCGCTCTGCAGGTCGACCGTCCAGGCCAAGCCCGCGTCGAGCGGCGAGGTGTGGATGTCCATGTCCTGGCCGTACAGATTCATGCCGGCTTCGAGGCGCAGCGTGTCGCGTGCGCCGAGGCCGGCGGGGCGCACGCCGGCGGCATGCAGCTTTTCCCAGACCGCGGCGACGTTGTCGGCCGGCACCACCAGCTCGAAACCGTCCTCGCCGGTGTAGCCGGTGCGGGCCACCATGATTTCGCCGATCGCGGGGTCCTCGACCACCATCGCGTTGAAGGGCTTGAGCGATTCGCTGGGCTGGGTCGACGGGAATGCGCTCCAGACCTTGGCACGCGCATTCGGGCCCTGCACGGCGACGATCGCCAGCGGGGTCGCGCCATCGAGAGCGTTATCGGTACGGCGCGGGGTGATCGTCACGCCGGCGCCGGTGGCGGCGTTGCGCTGGCGGATCCAGTCGATATCGCCGGTCGCGGTGCTGGCGTTGACCACCAGGCGGAAGCGGTCCTCGGCGAAGAAGTAGACGATCAGGTCGTCGATCACGCCGCCGTTCGGGTCGAGCATGCAGGAATACAGCGCCTTGCCCGGGGTTTGCAGCTTGTCGACGTTGTTGGCGAGCAGTCCGCGCAGGAAGGCGCGGGTATTGGGGCCGGCGAGGTCGACGACGCACATGTGCGAGACGTCGAACATGCCCGCATCGCTGCGCACCGCGTGGTGTTCCTCGATCTGCGAGCCGTAGTTGACCGGCATGTCCCATCCGCCGAAATCGACCATGCGGGCGCCGAGGGCGCGGTGGATGGCGTTGAGGGGCGTGGCCTGGAGCGTCATGAATTCCTCGGAGCGTGGCATCGTTCGGTCCGGCGCGCGCGGCGCGCCAAACAAAAAAAGGGTCATCCGTCGCGCGGCTCGGTGCGAACCGTCGCGACGGATGACCCCCTCTGTCCTCGATACCTGAGAGATTACGGCCCGGCTTGCCGTCCTCGTCGGACTGACTGGCCACGCCGTGCGCCCCTTCGGTGGACACGCTCATCATCCAGCTGATGAATGACGGGTGTCGCTCTCCAGAGTTCGGCATACATCGTGTGCATGCTGCATGCCGATCCGCCCGGTCCATGGTGCCTGAGAGTTTTCGGGTGATTCCCCTTCGGCGGCGCGAATGACGATACAGTCGCGCGCTCTCCCGGACGGATGGCGCGACTCTAACCGCAGCCTTGGCGGCTGTCAACGCGAGAGCGGCGCGTCGCAGGAGTCGGTTCCGGAGCCTCGGCCGGACCCGCCCCCGTGTTAACATCGCCGGCTTCGACCCATTCGCGACGCGTCCACAACGCGTCGCGCCTGCGGCCCGCGTCCCTTGCGATGCGGTCCGACCTCCGGCTGTACCCGACCTCCGATCCCCGACCGATGACCCACGGACTGAACGCCGCCCAATCCGAAGCCGTCCGCTATCTGGACGGCCCCTGCCTGGTGCTCGCCGGCGCGGGCTCGGGCAAGACCCGGGTGATCACGCAGAAGATCGCGCATCTGATCGAGGACAAGGGCTTCGAGCCCCGCCATATCGCCGCGGTGACCTTCACCAACAAGGCCGCCAAGGAGATGCAGGAGCGGATCGCCAAGCTGATGGAGGGCAAGACCCGCGACGGCAAGCGCATTCCGCTGCGCCAGCTGACCGTCTGTACCTTCCACTCGCTCGGCGTGCAGATCCTGCGCGCCGAGGCGGAGCACCTGGGCCTGAAGCCGCAGTTCTCGATCATGGACGCCGACGACTGCTTCGGCCTGATCCAGGAACAGCTGGCGACCACCGACAAGAAGCTGATCCGCAGCGTGCAGAGCACGATCTCGCTGTGGAAAAACGGCATGGTCGATCCGGAAACCGCGATCGCCGAGGCAACCGATGCCGACCAGCACCAGGCCGCGCTGATCTACCGCAACTACGTCGCCACGCTGGCGGCCTACCAGGCGGTCGACTTCGACGACCTGATCCGTCTGCCGGCCGAGCTGTTCGCCCGCGACGAAACCGTGCGGCTCAAGTGGCAGAACCGGCTGCGCTATTTCCTGGTCGACGAATACCAGGACACCAACGCCTGCCAGTACCAGCTGCTGAAGCTGCTGGCCGGCGGCTCGCATCTGCGCGCGCCCGCCTTCACCGCGGTCGGCGACGACGACCAGGCGATCTACGGCTGGCGCGGCGCCACGCTGGACAATTTGCGCCTGCTGCAGACCGACTTTCCGAACCTGAAGGTCATCAAGCTGGAGCAGAACTATCGCTCCACGGTGCGCATCCTGCAGGCGGCCAACGCGGTGATCGCCAACAATCCCAAGCTGTTCGACAAGACGCTGTGGAGCGAGCACGGCATGGGCGATCCGATCTCCGTGACGCAGATGAACGACGAGGAGCACGAGGCCGAGTCGGTGGTGTTCAAGCTGTCGGCCCACAAGTTCGAGCGGCGCGCGCAGTTCCGCGACTACGCGATCCTTTATCGCGGCAACCACCAGGCGCGGCTGTTCGAACAGATCTTGCGCCGCGAGCGCATCCCATATGTGCTGTCCGGCGGGCAGAGCTTCTTCGACAAGGCCGAGATCAAGGACATCTGCGCCTACCTGCGGCTGATCGCCAATCCGGACGACGATCCCGCCTTCATCCGCGCGGTAACTACGCCGCGGCGCGGCGTCGGCAATACCACGCTGGAGGTGCTGGGGACCTTCGCCGGCCAGGCCAAGGTCTCGCTGTTCGAGGCGGCGATGATGGGCGGCATCGAAGGCAAGCTGCAGCCGCGCCAGCTCGAGCCGCTGCGCACCTTCTGCGAGGCGATGGTGCGGCTGGCGGACCGCGCCGCGCGCGACCCGGCCACCGAGGTGCTCGACGACCTGATGGAAGGCATCCACTACGAAGCCTATCTGTACGACACATTCGACGAGCGCCAGGCCCAGGCCAAATGGACCAATACGCTCGAGTTCCTCGACTGGCTCAAGCGCAAGGGCACCAAGCCGGAGGCCGCCGATGGCGAGGCGACCGGCTTCGACACCGCCGATGGATTTGGCGACGAGGGCAAGAACCTGCTGGAGCTGACGCAGACCGTCGCGCTGATGAGCATGCTCGAAGGCCGCGAGGAAGATCCCGACGCGGTTCGGCTGTCGACGCTGCACGCGTCCAAGGGCCTCGAGTATCCGCATGTGTTCCTGGTCGGCGTGGAGGAGGGCATCCTGCCGCATTGCCGCGAGGACGAGGACCTGAGCGACGAGAAGATCGAGGAAGAGCGCCGCCTGATGTATGTCGGCATCACGCGCGCGCAGCGCAGCCTGCATATCAGCTGGTGCAAGAAGCGCAAGCGCGCGCGCGACACCTACTCGTGCCAGCCGTCGCGCTTCATCGGCGAGATGAAGCTCGAGGAGGCCCCGGCACCGAAGGACGAGACGCCGGCGATGAGCCCGAAGGACCGGCTGGCGGGCCTGAAGGCGCTGCTCGGCACCAAGGCCGCCACCGGCTGAAGCGGCTGAGGGGGCTGAGGGGGCTGAGGGGGCTGAGGGGCTGAGGCGCAGCGCCGGGTACGCCCGTCCCTTCGTATCGGCGTCGATACAAGGCAGCCAGGGCCTGCAACATCCGGCTGCTACGGTGGCGGATCGCCGATCGGACTTTGAGGGCGCAGGCGCGTGGCGCCGAAGCGCCGAGAGAACAGCCGAATCGCCGGCCCTTGATGTCGATCAAGTCCTGCGCACGCTGGTCTGGCTAGCATCGAAGCGGATTCCTCAGAAGGCCGCCGATGGCAACGACCGTTCCGCATTTCGCTTCCGAAGCCGTTCCCGAAGTCCCTGCCGAAGCCGCTTCCCCAGCCGCTCAGCATGCCGCCATCCGCCGCGGCGATCTCGCCGATTTCCGCGCGCTTGCGGAACGCATCGACGTGAACGGACCGCGCTACACCTCGTATCCGACCGCCGACCGCTTCGATGCGGGGTTCGGCGACGAGGGGTATCTGTCCGCGCTGGACGACTGCCGGGCAGGGGGCGCCGCCGCGCCGCTGTCGCTCTATCTGCATATCCCCTTCTGCGAGAACATCTGCTACTACTGCGGCTGCAACAAGATCATCACGCGCGACCACGGCCGCAGCGCGCGCTACGTTCGCTACCTGGCGCGCGAGATGGCGCTGGTGGCGGCCCGGTTGGACGAGCGCCGGGCCGTCGTGCAATCGCACTGGGGCGGCGGTACGCCGACCTTCCTCGACCCCGGGGAAATGCGGCAGGTCATGGCGGCGCTGCATCGGCACTTCGATCTGCGGCCGGACGGCGAGCACTCGATCGAGATCGATCCGCGCCGCGTCGACGACGAACGGATGGCGCTGCTCGCCGAGCTCGGCTTCAACCGCGTCAGCCTAGGCGTGCAGGACTTCGACCCCGAGGTCCAGGCCGCGATCCATCGCGTGCAGCCGGTGGAGGACACGCGCCGCGTGGTCGCCGCTTCCCGACGGCTCGGCTTCCTGTCGATCAGCATGGACCTGATCTACGGCCTGCCGCACCAGACGGCGGCCCGCTTCGGCGCCACCATCGAGCGGGTGCTGGAGATGCGGCCCGACCGCCTGTCGCTGTACAGCTACGCGCATCTGCCGCATGTCTTCAAGCCGCAGCGTCGGATCGACGAGGCCGCGATGCCGTCGGCCGGCGAAAAGCTGGACATCCTGGTCTCGGCCATCGAGCGGCTGACCGCGGCCGGCTATGTCCATATCGGCATGGATCACTTCGCGCTGCCCGACGACGCGCTCGCCCGCGCCCAGCGTGAGGGACGGCTGCAGCGCAACTTCCAGGGCTATGCGACCCATGCCGGCCATGACCAGCTCGGCTTTGGCATCTCGGCGATCGGCGCGGTCGCCGGCCGCTACGTGCAGAACGCCCGCACGCTGGACGCGTACTACGGCGCGCTCGATGCCGGCAGGCTGCCGGTGCTGCGCGGCCATGTCTGCGACGCCGACGACCGGGTGCGCAAGGACATCATCGGTGCGCTGATGTGCGATGGCGAACTGGATACCGCAGAGGTCGCGTGCCGGCACGGCATCGACTTCGACGCCGAGTTTGCCGCCGAGCGGGCGGAACTTACGTCGCTGGCCGCGCAGGGGCTGGTACGGCTGTCCGACGCGCGGATCGAGGTGACGCCGCTGGGCCGCCTGCTGGTGCGGCGCGTGGCGATGGTGTTCGATCGCTATCTGCGGGACGACCGGGTGATCGCGGGGCGGCCGGGTTCGGACTCCTTGTCGAATCCGCTTTCGGGTTCCAATACCGATCCCGTTTCGGAAAGGGCGATGGCGCGCCCGCTGCAGCGGATGCCGTCGACATCCCGCCCCGGCGCGGCGCCCATCGCCCGGTACTCGCGCGTGGTGTAGCGAAGCCGAACGCCGGACGTAAACCGCAAAAGCCGTTGGCGCACCCGCTGCTGCGGAAGCCGCCGACATCGCGCTCCGGGCCGGTGCCGACCGCCCGGTACTCGCGCGTGGTCCAACGCGGCGAACTCCGGACGTAAAAAAAGCCAGCGAGATCCCGCTGGCTTTTTTATCCTGCCGAGGCGAGCGCCGCGCGGCGCCCCCGGTCTTATTTCGACGCGTTGACCATGTAGTCGGCCGCGGCGATCACGTCGGCGTCGGGGCCGGCGTAGCCACCCTTCGGCGGCATCACGCCCTTGCCCTTCAGCGCGAAGTTGTGGACCGCGTCCATGCCTTCCTTGATGCGGGGGGCCCAGGCGGCCTTGTCGCCGACCTTCGGTGCACCGGCGACGCCGGCGGCGTGGCAGGCGGCGCAGACCTGGTCGT
>NZ_JCBAJO010000070.1:0-20819 GCF_059772245.1 Cupriavidus sp. R6-3 | reverse complement strand
GCTTGCCGAGCCCCCCGCCCTTGAGTTGCCCACCTGGCTGGGCAATTTGGACGCCGATACCGTGATGCGACTGCCGGACGTGGCCGCCGCCCAGGCGCAGGTCGGCGTCGCCGAAGCCGACAGCCGGATCGCAAGCGAGAACAAGGTGCCGGACGTCAGCGTGGAGTTGATGTACAGCCAGCGGGGTCCCGCGTATTCCAATATGGTGTCCGTCAATGTCTCCCTCCCCTTGCCGTGGGACCGGAAGCATCGTCAAGACCGCGAACTGGCGGCGAAGCTGGCGCAAGCCGAGGCGGTGCGGGCACAGGCCGAGTCGATACGCAGAGGCGTGCTCGGCCAGGTCCGCGGCAAGCAGGCGCAATGGCAGCTCAATCAATCCCGCCTGGCGCGCTATGTCGACACGACCCTGCCGCTGGCCAAGGCTCGCATCGATGCAGCACTGACCGCCTATCGTACCGGCGCCGGAACGTTGACCGCGGTGGCGGACGCGAACCGCAAGGCGCTGGACATCTCGTTGGAGCACCTTCAAATGGAGGCCGCCACCGCGCGCCTGTGGACGGAGCTCGCCTTTCTGCTGCCGCTGCCGACCGCCGCGCAGGGGCCGGCGAGTGCAACGGGCCTTCATGGGGGATGGCAATGAACAGGACCGCGATCGGTCGCGCAGCGGCTGGCCTGATCGTCGCCGCCAGCGTAGGCACGGCTTATTACCTGGGCCAACAGCATGGGCGCAACATCACGCCGGCCGCCCCACCGTCCATTGGCGCGTCGGCCGGATCCGAACTGAAGGCCGGGGATATCGACCCGAAGACAGGCAAGCGCATCCTCTATTGGCACGATCCGATGGTGCCGGGCCAGCGCTTCGACAAGCCGGGCAAGTCTCCCTTCATGGACATGCCGTTGTCGCCCGTCCATGAGGATGCGGGCGGCGACGCCGCCGTCACCATCAACAGCCGCGTCTTGCAGAACCTTGGCATTCGCACCACGCAGGTCAAGACGGGACGACTCGAACCCACGCTCGAGGTGCCGGGCAATGTCGCGATCAACGAGCGCGACATCGAGGTACTGCAAGCGCGTACCACCGGCTTCGTTGAGCGAACCTATGCCAGGACCACGCTCGACCCGGTCAGCAAGGGTCAGGCGCTGGCGTTGATCTACGCGCCTGAATGGGTGGCCGCACAGGAGGAATACCTCGCTGTCAGCCGCATGAGCGCCGGCCTGCAGCACGATCTGCGGGAGGCCGCCATCGCGCGCATGCGGCAGGTCGGCATGAGCGAGAGCCACATACGGCTGGTGCAGAAGAGCGGCAAGCTGCAGCCGCGCCTGGCCATCACAAGCTCGATCGATGGCGTTCTGACCGAAATCGGCGCGCGCGATGGCATGACCCTGTCGCCCGGCATGACCCTGTTTCGGATCGCCAGTCTCGCGACCGTTTGGGTGATCGCCGAAGTACCGGAAAGCCAGGCTGCCCCGTTGCGGCCCGGACAATCGGTCACGGCCGTCGCGGCAGCGCTGCCCGGGCAGACACTGGACGGCAAGGTCGATGCCATCCTGCCCGATGTCAGCACGGCAACGCGTACGGCCAGGGTTCGCATCGAGTTGAACAACAAGGGCCGGCAATTGCTGCCCGGCATGTTCGTGTCCGTTCGCTTTGCGCCAGCCCCGGGCCCGGATCGGCTACTGGTACCGAGCGAGGCGTTGATTCGTACGGGCACGCGCACCGTCGTCATGGTACAGACCGAGCAAGGCGGATTCAGCCCCGTCGAGGTGAGGATTGGCGCGACGGCGGGCGGACAGACCGAGGTCATCGAAGGGCTGAAGGCTGGCCAGAACGTCGTCGTGTCCGGGCAGTTCCTGATCGACTCCGAAGCCAGCCTGCGCGGCACCGCACAGCGCATGGCCGCTGCGCCCGGAGCCTCGGCGCCTGCAGCGCCAGCCGCGCCGCGCCCCGAGCATGAAGGCGTCGGACGCATCGAGGCGGTGACCGCCGAAGGTTTGACGATCTCCCACGGTCCGATTCCGTCGGCGCAGTGGGGCGCCATGACGATGGACTTTGCGGCTCCGCCGGCCGGGCTGCCGCGAGCGCTCAAGCCCGGCGACCGCATCCGCTTCCGCTTCCACCTCAACAGCGACGGGGTGGCAGTCCTGTCTTCGGTCGAACCGGCGGCAACGGCGCCCGGGGGCAAGCCATGATCGCCCGGCTCATCCTTGCCTCCATCCGGAATCGCTTCCTGGTGTTGCTGGCGACCGTGATGCTGACCGCGTGGGGACTGTGGGCGGTCAAAGGTACGCCGCTCGATGCCTTGCCGGACCTTTCCGATGTGCAAGTGATCATCCGCACGCCGTTCCCCGGCCAGGCGCCGCAGATCGTCGAGAATCAGGTCACCTATCCACTGACCACCACCATGCTGTCGGTGCCGGGCGCAAGGACGGTGCGGGGCTATTCCTTCTTCGGCGATTCCTATGTCTACGTGCTGTTCGAGGATGGCACCGACCTCTACTGGGCGCGCTCGCGGGTGCTCGAATACCTGAACCAGGCGCAATCGCGTCTGCCCGCCGCGGCCAAGCCTGTGCTCGGCCCCGATGCGACCGGCGTGGGCTGGATCTACGAGTATGCGCTGGTCGACAGGACGGGGCAGCACGACCTGAGCCAGCTGCGCGCCTTGCAGGACTGGTTCCTGCGCTTCGAACTCAAGTCGTTGCCCAACGTCGCGGAGGTCGCCTCGCTAGGCGGCATGGTCAAGCAATACCAGGTGGTCCTGATGCCGGATCGGCTGCGCGCTTACGGGCTATCGCAATCGAAGGTGCTGGCGGCGCTCAAGGGGGCCAACCAGGAAACCGGCGGCTCGGTGCTGGAACTGGGCGAGGCCGAATACATGGTGCGCGCGTCGGGCTATCTGAAGACGCTGGAGGACTTCCGGCAGATTCCGCTGGTCACCAGCGACACCGGCATTCCGGTGCGGTTGGGCGACGTCGCCACCATCCAGCTGGGCCCGGAGATGCGGCGCGGCATCGCCGAACTCGACGGCCAGGGCGAAGTCGCGGGCGGCATCATCGTGCTTCGCTCGGGCAAGAACGCGCTCGAGACCATCGACTCGGTCAAGACCAAACTCGCAACGCTGCAACAGAGTCTGCCCGCCGGCGTCGAGGTCGTGACGACTTATGACCGCTCCAGCCTGATCAAGCGCGCGGTCGACAACCTGACCACGAAACTGATCGAGGAGTTTGTCGTGGTCGCGCTGGTGTGCCTGGCATTCCTGTTCCATCTGCGCTCGGCGCTGGTGGCGATCGTATCGCTGCCGCTTGGCGTGCTGGCCGCCTTCCTGGTGATGCGCTACCAGGGCGTGAACGCCAACATCATGTCGCTCGGCGGCATCGCCATCGCGATCGGCGCCATGGTCGATGCGGCGGTCGTCATGATCGAGAACGCGCACAAGCACCTGGAACGCTGGCATGCGGACAATGGCGGGCGGGAACCGTCAGCTGGTGAGCGCTGGCAGATCATTGGGCAATCGGCCGCCGAGGTGGGGCCGGCGCTGTTCTTCTCGCTGCTGATCATCACGCTGTCGTTCGTTCCGGTATTCGCACTGGAGGCGCAGGAAGGACGCCTGTTCTCGCCATTGGCGTTCACCAAGACCTACTCCATGGCGGCGGCGGCGGGACTGTCGGTGACGCTGGTGCCGGTCCTGATGGGCTACATGATCCGCGGCCGGATTCCATCGGAACAGGCCAACCCGCTCAATCGGTGGCTGATCCGCGCCTACCGGCCAGCCTTGACCAGGGTGTTGACCTACCCCAAGACCACGCTGGCCATCGCCGCGACCCTGCTGGTGGCCACCGCCTGGCCGATCATGCGGATCGGCGGCGAATTCATGCCGCCGCTCGACGAAGGGGACCTGCTGTACATGCCGTCCGCCCTGCCGGGGCTGTCCGCCGGCAAGGCGGCCCAACTGTTGCAGCAGACGGACAGGCTGATCAAGACCGTGCCGGAGGTGGCGACCGTGTTCGGCAAAGCAGGCCGGGCCGATACGGCGACGGACCCCGCGCCGATCGAGATGTTCGAGACAACGATCCAGTTCAAGCCGCGCGACCAATGGCGCCCCGGCATGACCACCGAGAAGCTGGTCGAGGAGCTGGATCGGGTCGTCAAGGTGCCCGGCTTGTCGAATATCTGGGTCCCGCCGATTCGCAACCGGATCGACATGCTGGCCACAGGGATCAAGAGCCCGGTCGGCATCAAGGTCGCCGGCACCGACCTGCAGGAGATCGACCGGCTTGCCATGCGCATCGAGGCGGCGGTCAAGACGGTGCCGGGTGTTACGTCCGCGCTGGCCGAGCGGCTGACCGGCGGCCGCTATATCGACGTCGATATCAACCGCGTGGCCGCTGGCCGTTATGGCCTCAATATCGCCGACGTGCAGAGCATCGTGTCCTCGGCCATCGGCGGCGAGAACGTCGGCGAGGTGGTCGATGGCTTGGCGCGCTTCCCCATCAACGTGCGGTATCCCCGCGACTATCGCGACTCGATCGAGCAATTGCGCCGCCTGCCGATCGTGACAGACAAGGGTCTGCAGATCACGCTGTCCGACGTTGCACGCATTCAACTGGTGCAGGGCCCGCCCATGCTCCGCAGCGAAAATGCGCGCCTGTCGGGCTGGATTTACGTCGATATCCGGGGACGGGACCTGCGCTCCGCCGTGCAGGCCATGCAATCCGCGGTGGCCGAGGCGGTACCGATGCCTGCGGGCTATTCGGTCAGTTGGTCCGGGCAGTTCGAATACCTCGAGCGCGCCAGCGCCAAGCTCAAGGTGGTGGTGCCGTTCACGCTGCTGATCATCTTCGTGCTGCTGTACGTGGTATTCGGGCGCCTCGACGAAGCGATGCTGATCATGGGAACGCTGCCGCTGGCGCTGATCGGGGGGTTCTGGCTGCTCTACCTGCTGGGCTACAACCTGTCCGTGGCAGGGATTGTCGGCTTCATCGCGCTGGCCGGCGTCGCGGCGGAGTTCGGCGTCATCATGCTGCTCTATCTCAAGCATGCGTGGAACGAGCGGTTGGAAGCGGGCCAGTCCGATGTCCACTCCCTGCTCGACGCCATCCAGCAAGGCGCCGTGCTGCGCGTGCGCCCGAAAGCCATGACGGTCGCGGTCATTCTGGCCGGCCTGATTCCCATCATGGGGTCGCATGGCACCGGCTCCGAGGTGATGCAGCGCATTGCCGCGCCGATGGTCGGCGGCATGGTGACCGCCCCATTGCTGTCGATGTTCGTCGTGCCGGCGGTGTACCTGCTGCTGCGCCGACGCCAGGCCGCACACGCTACCCCTTCCGCCACCCCCTCACTTCAGAAGGAATCGCAATGACATCATCCATCAAGACCCTCGCTGCCGTCCTCGCTCTTGCCGCCGCGCCCATCGCCTTCGCGGCCGGCGCAATGGAGGGCAAGGACATGAAGGCGCCCTCGGCTTCCAGCCAGGCTGCCCGTCCCGTTCCGGCGGAAATCAGGAAGATCGATGCCCAGGCCGGCAAGGTCACGCTCAAGCATGGTCCGATCGAGAACCTCGGCATGCCCGCCATGACGATGGCATTTCCGGTCAAGGACCGCGCGTCCCTGAGCCGCTTCAAGGAGGGCGATGCCGTTTCGGTAACCTTCGGCAAGATCGATGGTTCGCCAGCCGTTCTGGATATGCAGCGCAAGTAGGAAACTGTGGCGCACGCGATCGATCGATTCTCATCGCGTGCGTTCACCACACCCGTCGCGATCAGGCCATGGCGCGACAGGCCTCCGCGCAGCGCTGACACGCCTTCGCGCAGTCCTGGCAATGCTGCGCCGCGTGCTTTGCACATTCCGCTGCGCACGCTTCACAGAAGCGAGCGCAAAGCTGGCAGACGTCCCTGGCGAACTGGCTGCCTCTTGACATTACTGCCGCAGCCAGGCGGCAGACCTGTGCGCAATCCAGGTCAAGCCGTATGCAGTCGGCCATTTGCTGCACATTCGACTCTTGCAGGCACGACGCCGCGCAATGGTCGCACGCGACGGCACAGGCGTTGCAAGCCTCAATACACGCATTGAATCTTTCATGTGGCATGGCAATACTCCTTAAGTCGGGCGACGCCGAATGTCAGGCGCCGACTCCACCGGAGCAAAGGCCAGGCCAGCCGTGAACGCCGCCTCGCGCTATTCGACCGGATGGCAATCGTATGGCGGTGAGGGGCTCGTCATGGCGGACTTCCTGGGGCAGCAACGTGCGCGTTCGCAACTACTGCGCTGGTCGGTTAACCGGCTCGTCATGACGCCGTCATCTGGCACCCGGCCGCCACCGCATGCGCTCGATCCGGGCCTACCTCAAGAGCGGTCCACGGTTACAAGGACAGTGGAAAACATGCAAGCGACGACGCACGGCTGATGCGCGCTAGCGAGCCGGACCCCGTAGTGTTTGAATCGATTACACCTTCGCTTGGCGTAACCTCAGGGCATTGAATACGACCGAAGCAGAGCTCAGGCTCATCGCCAGCGCCGCGATCATCGGCGACAGCAGCAAGCCGGTGGAGCCATACAGAATGCCGGCCGCCAGCGGAACGCCCAATGCGTTGTAGACGAAAGCGAAGCCAAGGTTCTGCTTCATGTTGCGGATGGTCGCTTCCGACAGCAGTCGCGCCCGTGCAATGCCGACCAGGTCGCCCTTGACCAGCGTCACCTGCGCGCTGTTCATCGCGACATCGGTACCGGTCCCCATCGCGATGCCTACGTCGGCCTTTGCCAAGGCCGGCGCATCGTTGATGCCGTCGCCTGCCATCGCCACCACCCGGCCTTGCTCTTGCAGGCGAGAGACCAATGCGAGCTTGTCCGCGGGCTTGACCTCGCCGTGTGCCTCCTCGATACCCAGCCTGGTGGCAACCGCGTTGGCGGTCTTTACGCCATCGCCGGTTGCCATGATGACGCGAACCCCGTCCTCCTTGAGCTGCGCCAGCGCCTGTGGCGTGGTTTCCTTGATGGGATCCGAGACGGCAAGGATGCCCGCCAATGCGCCATCCACGGCGAGATACATCACGCTGGCACCCTGAGCGCGCAACGCATCAGCGTCGCTGGCCAGCGCTTGGGTTGCAATGCCTTCGGCCTCCATCAGCGCGGTGTTGCCCAGCGCCAGCTTCCTGCCAGCCACCATCCCTCGCACGCCGATACCGCTTTCCGAATCGAATGCTTCGGCCTTCTCCAGGGTCAGGCCGCTCTCGCGCGCCGCCTCCACGATCGTCATTGCCAGTGGATGCTCGCTGCCTTGGTCCAGGCTGGCGGCAAGACGTAGCACCTCTTCCTCGACAAAGCCGTCCGATGCGATGGCGCGATCGAACTTCGGCTTCCCCTGAGTCAGCGTTCCGGTCTTGTCGACGATCAACGTATCGACCTTGCGCAGATTTTCGATGGCCGCCGCGTCGCGGAACAGCACGCCGCTCGAAGCGCCCTTGCCGCTTGCCACCATGATCGACATCGGGGTGGCCAGTCCGAGCGCGCACGGGCATGCAATGATCAGCACGGCAACGGCATTGATTAGGCCATAGACCCAGCTCGGCTCGGGTCCAAACACGCCCCATGCCGCGAAGGTGAGCAGCGCAATCGCGATGACGGCCAGAACGAAAACACCCGACACCTTATCGGCCATCCGCTGCATCGGTGCGCGGGAGCGCTGCGCCTGCGCCACCATCTGAACGATCTGCGCGAGGACGGTTTGAGTTCCGACCTTCTCGGAGCGGATGACCAGACTGCCACTGGTATTCATCGTGGCCCCGATGACCTTGTCGCCGACCCGCTTGGTGACCGGGATTGGCTCCCCGGTGATCATGGACTCGTCCAGCGAGCTCGCGCCTTCCGTTACCACGCCGTCCACCGGCACTTTCTCGCCGGGTCGCACGCGAAGCAGGTCGCCGACATGTACATGCGTCAGCGGCACGTCTTCTTCGGTTCCGTCTTCCCGGATGCGGCGAGCGGTCTTTGGCGCCAGCCCAAGCAACGATTTGATGGCCGCGGATGTCTGTGAGCGCGCTTTGAGCTCCAGCAACTGTCCCATCAAGGTCAGGGAGATAATGACGGCCGCCGCCTCGAAGTAGACGCCAATGCGGCCATGTTCCGCAAAGGTCGACGGGAACACCTGCGGGACCACGGTGGCGATCACGCTGTAGAGGTAGGCGGCGCCCGTACCAAGTCCTATGAGCGTCCACATGTTGGGGCTGCGGTTGATGAACGACTGGACGCAGCGCTCGAAGAACGGCCAGCCTGCCCAGAGCACCACGGGAGTCGCGACGACCAGTTCCATCCAGCTTTGCGTGGATGCCGGAAACCAACCCAGCCGATGCCCGAACATTGCCAGGACAAAGGTCACCACTGTCAACGGCAACGTCCACCAAAACCGCCGGCGAAAATCGATGAGCTCGGGGTTCTCCCGGTCGTCCAGTGCCGGCAGCAGCGGCTCCAGCGCCATGCCGCACTTCGGACAGTTGCCGGGATGATCTTGGCGGATCTCGGGATGCATCGGGCAGGTAAAGATCGTGCCGGGCGGGGCTTGCTCGGTGTGGGCGACCTGCGGCGCGACGTACTTCGCTGGCTCCGCCAAGAACTTGCTCTGGCAGGACTGGCTGCAGAAGTAATAGGCGATGTCCTCGTGCTCTGCGCGAAATGAAGAGGCCGTACTGACTGACATGCCGCAGACGGGGTCCTTGGCGCTCGTTGCGCTGCTGCCAAACGATACGGCGCCGTGCTGATGCGGATGGTGATGTGGTGATGCATGATCGGCATGCGCATGATGCTGGTCTAAGACCGCGCCGCCCCTCTTCGCACGGGTATCCTTATGGGCATCTCCGCTCCGATGCTGGTGATTGCTACTCTCCATACTCCCTCTCCTTCGCAATTCACGCTTCGAGATGAAAACCGCGCCTCGGCGCATAGCTTGCGGCAGGCCCGCGGTAGCCACATAGTGGAATAGGATGCACCTTCCCACTGTGGGAAGGTCAATCCTCCTGATATACGCTCGCAGTGTTGGAGACTCCGGGAAAATGCGAGAGCCCTTGGGCAACACTGAACCTTTGCCACCATGCCTCGAGAACCGTCAGCCACTGACCGACCACAACCGCGCTTGGCAGAGTCCGATACCGAGCGCGCCCGCCTCCAACGCCAGGCTATCGAAGGGCGCCTGTCGGTCTTGCAACTCTCCCTTGCCCAGGCGGTGTATCTGGCCAGCGCCGGCGCCGCAGATGATTCACTTTCGATCTTGCGCGTATTGGGATTAGACGTCAGCACGCTACAACCGCTGGCGTCACGGCCATGGGTTGACATGGCGGCGCGAACGTCCAGCGTGAGCTATCGGGGACGGCTTCCCACCGATGTACTACGCGCCATGCTGCTTACCGGCGAAACGTCGGATCCGTGGTGTGCACACCTTGGTTACTTGCTGGACGAGGCTCCCCTATCGCTTCTGGTGCTAGCGATCGAGGAAACGGCGCAGCACCACGGCGTCCCCATGAAACCACTCTGGCGCAACCTGAGTCGGCTGGTTGTCAGTTGCCAAAGCCGCCGGCTCGCGGGTTGGCCTGCGCTAATGGACTCGGGCTAGTATCTTGGCCGGCTCTACCGTCGACCGCCCCGCGGGTCCATTCGGCGTACGCTGTCTGCCGAGCCGTAAGGTGATCACGGTCACCCCACGCACAGCGCGGGGCGCAGAGGGGCGGAGTGCATGGTTTCCCCACCTAGCCGATCCGTTCGGGCTGGATATAGTCCCCGAGTACTAATTGAAATGAAGAAAGGGGCCATGAATCAGGATCCGGTTGTTATCGAACAAGCCGAGATTACGGGCTGGGGAACCATTCCCAAGCGCTGCCTTGCGCGGTGGCCGAGACAAGCGCGCGGGCTTCATCCGAATATTGAGTTTGGGCGGAGAGGGCGGTTCGCGTGCATGACGGCCCGTCTGCTTAAGCTCGCCGCGACTTCTCGGCCGCCGCCATTAGAGAAGCTCCTTGCCGACTCGCGGGCCAAAGTCAACTTCCTCGTGGAGGTTTTCCGCTGTGATGCCGGCGATAAGGACATCTAGTTCAGATTCCGCATCCGGCAGCGGTTCGATCACTATCCGACCGTTTTCCTCGCGCACATCAACAACCGCATCCACGCTCAATTTGGCTGCTTCCATGATCGCGGCCGGGATGCGGACCGACGCGCTATTGCCCCATTTCTTAATCACCATGCGCATTTGGACGCTCTCTTGACATAGCATGTCGACACGACGTTGGACGTCGTCGAAGTTATTGACGCTCTTCTAACAGCAGCTCAGAACCCATGGGTCCTGTAGTCGCGGCGGCTTACGAGCGCGCTAGCGTGCCCCCAGTTTCGCGCATAGAGTGCGCGCTCACGCTCATCTTCGTTGGACCAGTGGCGTGAGCGGATAGCTTCATCCGGATCCTATTCAGGGCGCGTAGCGTCTCGTCCCGCACTCCTTGCCGCTTCAACTCGCTGGCCAACTCTTCGAGCGCCGCCACGATCTCTTCACCCGGTGTTTGAGTTGCACTACTCGCCCGCTCGATTTCATCGAATGCCCAATCCACGTACGTCCATAGGCTGTTGATGCTGGAATGGCCTGTCATGCTGGCCAGTCGACTAAGAATCGTCGTTAGGGCATCGAGCCCGAGAGGAACGTCAGATCGAACACTATCTAGCCTCTTTGCCACCTGCAGTGTTATCCACCGATGGCGAAACATGTGTGCTGTGGCGCGCTCCTTGATACCCGCGCTCCGTCGTAGGCGGCCTATCGTCTGCGTGACTGTGACTGGAGCCAACTGTTCTCCGGATACCGAACAAAACGCCCAGCCGGCATCGTCAGATCCGCGCTTTAGCGTCCGGCGGCGATCAAAGAGCAAAGCGCGCTGGATATCTATGAACCTGTTCACCGCCGCAATTGTGTCCAGCGGTACCACGACTTGGCGTGTCGGATTGCCCCGTCGCTTTGCAGATCGAATATCCAGCCTCCCGCCGTTTTCACGAGCGGCCCTCAGCGCCGCGACAGTAACCCAAACCAGTTCCTGGCGGCGAATGCCACTATCCATCAGCAGCTTCAACATGGCAAGATCTCTGGCACGCACGAACGACGACGTTGGCATCGATGAAGCTTGGGCCATCAAGGTTGCGATGTTGTTGGACGAAATCGGACGCACGACTCTTGCAACGTTCGGTGGCCCAACAGCGGGATGAGATCGACGCTGGACAAGTCGCCCACGGACCCGCGTGGACTTGAATTCAATCGTAATTGCCGCGCCATCGCCATCCTCCCCAATGATCGGACGTTCCAGTACCAACCGCTGTTGGAACCACAGAAGGAAGTCGATTACACGCAGGATGATCCGATTGACTTGCCGAGAACTAGTCTTTGACGAGGGGCGTTCACGCAGCCACCCCGCTAGCTCCAATAGGCGATCATCGGTCAGTTGTTCGAACTCAATATTTAACTTCGCCACAAATCTGACCAGATGAGACAGCTGTGCAGCGTACGTCGCCACTGACGACGGCGCGCTGTTCGCTCGCAGCAGAGCGATCAAGTAGGCGTTGACCGGCCAGCAAGATAAGCCGCTGGGCCAATACACCGCTGCAATCTTGCCCGCGGACAAGAAGCTTGATGGCCCGCTGCCACCATGCTGCCGAAGACGGAATGTCGGATCGGTCAACTCCCACAGTTTTGACATCACTTCACCAGATGCAGCTGTGGCTTAGAGGCGCCGTGCAGTCTCAAGTGATGCTTTAATTCTTGGGCCGCTGTGTCGGATGTGCTCGCGAGACGCTTCAATCGCTCCAGCAAATCGAGGTAACGTCCCGTCATTTCCATGACTGCCCCGGCCCGATCAGATGCCGATTGCTTGCCATGCGGTGCGTGCCCGGTGGTCTTCGCTCGATTGCGCGCCCCTGGTAGCAGAGAAAGAAGTCGATCTTGCCCTCCCTCGAAGCAATGATTGATATGCCCACGTAGAGTTTTTGGGGTCATGCGGTAGATACCTAATTGGGGATCATGCCAAGCCGACAGCCGCTCGAAACTTCGGAAGTGCTCGGCATTCCGATGGTCCCCCTGGAGGAACGATTCAAGTTGCTCTAGTCGAGCGAGCGCACTGAAACGATTTTTCTCCGCGAGTGATCTGACGCTTTCCGCTGTTTGCCCTGCACGTAGCCGCGGCATCATAGCTCCTCGCGTTTTAGGTGGATGAAAACCGTATATCGAACACCTTCGGAGGTTCTGATTTGACCTGGCCGAGCCGTATATACGCCTTGCGACTGTAGGAGCTCGAGATAGTCGTGTAGTTCGCTCTCATCGAGGACCGCCAAATCGCTTACTCCAAAGTGCCTTCGCAACAAGTTACGAAGCTGCTCGAGGGCGAGCCTGTCATCGTCGCTTCGAACTGCATTGGCGGCCAGCGACGCCTCCACGGAAGAAATTTCAGAGCCGGTGAGGTCTTCTTGGATGTAGGTCCATGTCCGGTACATCTCCTCATGTCCCATCATCCAAGAAAGCGCTGGAAGAGAGTTCTCCAGTCCGCCAAAGTGGAAAAAACTCATGGCGAAAAGTCGCCTCAGCTGATGAGGACGGATATGCCATCGTTTTCCGTTGTGGTCTCGAAGATCCAACCAACCGGATAAGAGAGCGAGCTTGCTATATATCGAAGCTGGCACCAGCGTGTCGATTAGCCGCTCCGTTCGCACCACCGAAAAAAACAGCCGACGTGCCAATAGTGTGTCGTCGATCGATGCTACTGCCAGGAGAGCACGTCGGATGCGAACGAGGGAATTCACAGCCGCGCCTACTAACGGAGGAGCTGGCTTTGACACGTGGCGTCGCATCCCTTGTCGGCCTGTTTTGCGAAGTGCAACCTCTACGTGCCATCTGCCGGCGCGCTGCCACACGTCATCATCCTCCAGCTCAAGCACCTCGCTCTTTCTTGAGCAGGTGAAAAGAGCTATCACAGCGAAGCAAACGGCAGTGTGAATATCGAGCAGGTCGCACACAGTAAGGGCGTCACCGTTTGCGTACTGGTCATGCCACCCAAACCGTCCGGTACGCCAAACACCGTCCACGTTCAAATCTTTCAAGCCCGTTGGCAGTGGTATGGATGCGAACGCCGCTTCCATCCGAGCAACGGCGGAGTTCGAGGACGGTGGCACGGACGACATGTGGTCTAAAAGATGTTCGACAAAGCACGTCAGCGCTTCCCCATGACACATCAACCAATCGACGCATCCACTTACCAGCTGCTTTGCCACACTCGGTGGGATGGTTTTCGTTCGTGTCCGACTGCTTACTTTCAAGAACGTCAGGTGTTCCCGTACGGCAGCGACGTCGCACAGCTCCCAATCTTGCAAATGCGTGGAGCGGGCCGCTATTCCACATCGGAGGACCCACGCCACTACGCCGTCGGTATTCCAATACTCTTGATCCACGGCGCGCCACTTGGGGCTCGACCCCTTCGCTTCATCACGGAGTTGGTATCTTTCAAGATACGTCCGAAAGGCGATCAATCGAGCGTATCGCCGTGGCGAGGTGGAAACGGCTTCCGCTACCTTGGCGGCAATCAAACGCCCGTGGCGATCATAAAAGCCGATGCGGGCCAAGGCGTCCTTTGCTGCCCTGAGGGAATCTTGCGCTTGCGAGGGTCGACCGCACGCTAAACGATCATCCTTCATTAGATTGACCATGAAAGCCTCCCAGCGAGCGTTCATCCCAGCGGTAGCCGAGACGCCTCCTTCCTTGAACTGAACGACATACTCCCTGCAAACATCCCAGCTCATTGCCCGTACTCCAGACCGGATTGCCGCCTCATAGTGCTGTACCGCCAAGAATTCAAGCGTGCTGATTAAGCGGTGATGAAAGGCCGCAAGCCGACTCGGCGGAAGCGACTCTGGTCCAGTGAAGGCAGAAAGCAGTAGCGCTTTGCCGTCCTCCAACAGTATTCGATGTGTTGCGTCAGACAGTCTTCCCGTCGGCAGTCTAAGATCCCAACGCAACTCCGTCAGATTCCTCCATACACCATTTACCTTGCGAGCTCGCGCGCTGCTTGCTACTTTCCACACTGGATCCGCAAGAGCGCTGTGCAACCAGTGAGGCCGCCGTTCGCTATTTGCGGCAATCGCTGCAGCGGCGAAAAAGTCTTCGAGATCCTGGGGGAGGGATGTCATTGGAGCCTTGGAAAGCGAATTTGTTCGCTTAGTTCTGAGGCCAATACCTCTGCGCTCTGTATCAACGATCTGACCTCCTGAAAGACCGTTGGCAATGGCGCCTTCAGAGAGTCCATGAACTCACACCAGAATCTTGGTGTCATATTGGTTAGCACGTCAGGTTGCTCTAGCGTCGCCTCCGGAATGCCGCGCAAATGCTCGCGATATAGCACCAGGACGGCAAGCGCGCGCACATCTTTGCAAAGAACAAGAGGCGGAATGCTTGCGTCGGCTTCCGACGGGCTCGATACAAACGCGGCCATTGCATCGTTCTGTCGATATGCATCAGGAATGCCAGAATTGAGGAACAGATGCAATTCTTCCAGAGTGCGAAAGTCGGTCATCTTCAGTAAAGAATCACTGTCGGATACTGCTGAAGTAATGAGGATATTTTGGTGGCGACGGATCTGTCTTTCGTGAATTGCTAGACGAAGTGCCTCTGGAATGTAGTGTGCGATCGTGGTTCTGATGTTTCGATGGCCGAATGCACGAGCAGCCGCGACCAAGTCACCTCCGGACTGAAGATATTCCAGGACACCAACGCTCACCCTTAGAGCCTTCAGAGTGGCACACTCCCGCCATCGCTCGAGTTCGGGATGCCGCTCTACGAAGGGAGTTCTGCGAGATTGGTTGCTTGACTTCCCCCAGTCTCTTTCGCCTCGCTGTCCTCTGAACGCAGTGGAGAGCGTCTTTTCCGAAATATCAATTACATCGTAAGTAAGGGTATTGACGCCGAGCCACAGACGATTGGCAGCGCGCGCTTTACCATTTTTTCGAAGCTCCTTACGAAGGACTTCGGTACATTGGATAACACACTTGATAACGCGTCTCGACAGGGGAGTAAGAAGCACAGCACGCTCTGTACCTGCGCGTGGTTTTTGCAAAACGAGTCTTGTTGCAGATCCATCGTCCTCAGTGGCATCAAGTAACAAACTCATCCTGCCCTGGTCGTCAAATACGGTAGCTCGAGCGAGCGAGGTTACGTTGATGTTCGGATGCTCGAGAAGGAGCAAGACAAAACACACGGCGGCAATGCCGCTGCTCATCAGGCCTAAATGCGGTAGCAGCGTGTTCTTGCCAGACAGCTGAACGAACCGCCAATGCGGCGGAGTCCCAGGCACTGTGCGCGCGGACTGCTTCCCATCCCGGAGGACATACTGGGCGTACGGCCGCGGAATTCCGCCCATTTCGTGATGAACGACCAGTAGGAGGTGTTCTAGCGAATTTGGATGCCCTCCCTCTGGCCGGAACAGATGCTTCCCGCAGATAGGATCCACATATTTTTGCGGTCCCGTCCTTGTCTCCAAGAGCGTTTTCAGCCGGCCATAATCGCCGCCTCGGATCAACGCATGCCCATCGTTTCTGGCCCTCTCGAACGCCGAGAACTCGCGGAGAGCGCACTGCTTGAAAACTTGGATCGCCTGCCTGAGACGATGCTCATAGTCCTTAAGATACTGATCGTCCGCGGCACTGATGGAGATGGGCTCCAAGAGTTCTTCGTTGTAAGAATCTTTCTTGAAGTTTAAGGTCCGGGGAATCCGGCCGTGATGCTGATCCGGATATTGCGCGGCCGCCTCTCTGCTGGATCGGACAAACCGCTGTGGCAAGGGGCGTAGTGCGCTCGCGTGCAGATTGAATTTTGGTAGGAAGCCAACGGCTCTGGCATCTTTCAAGAATTGCAGAAAGCAGCCCCACTTGAAGCTTACGGTCGCCACCATGTTCCCGGCACCTATGCCTTGACGATAGAGAGCTTCCCGTAGCCGTGCCAGCTCCAGTACCAGGTCGTCTGGGCACCGGCCTGGCCCTGGCGCTTGCGCGCCGTGACGGCTCACTTCTTCTCGCCACAACTCGAGTACGGCGCGCACGGCGTACGTCTGTGTCGCAGTCGAATAGCGGGCTGAAAACCGCCGAAGAGCGCGCCACGCGATTACTCGAGATTCTGCAGTCAGCCATGCCGCGAAGCCGGTGAAATCAACGACGGTCCTGCCAGACTCCTTGGCCGCATTGGCAATCGTTAGGTATCCCTCCTCGAGGTCAACGACATCCGCTGGGGCGTCGTCCCTATGACCTGTATCCCTTCTACCTGCCCTGCTATCCACTTTGCCCACACGTCTGCCCCTTTCCCTTGGTATGGGCCCATTATTGGAACCTAGACCTAACTACCTCAACCAATTTTTGTCACAAAAGAGATAGATGAACCCCTGTCCGTGCGGCTACCAGGGACATCCGGCCTGCCGCTGCACGCCCGACCAGGTGCTGCGCTACCAGGCGCGATTGTCCGGGCCGCTGCTGGACCGCCTCGACCTGCAGATCGAGGTGCCGGCGCAAAGCCAGCAGGAGACGCTGGACGGCCCGCCCGGCGAGGACAGCGCGGCGATCCGCGTGCGCGTGCTGGCGGCCCGGGCGCGGCAGCTCGAGCGGCAGGGCAAACCCAATGGAGAACTGGCGGGGGAGGAGATCGACCGGCATTGCCCGCTGGACGAGCAGGCGCAGGGGCTGTTGCGCGCGGCGATGGCGCGCCTGGGCTGGTCGGCGCGCTCGTACTTTCGCGTGCTGAAGGTCGCGCGGACCATCGCGGATCTGGGCGGCGCCGACACCATCGGCGCGGCGCATGCGGCCGAGGCGGTGCAGTATCGGCGGGTGTTGCGGCCGGTTTAGCGATGCGCTGCGTTCATCGGCTGATCGGCTGATCGGCTTATCGCTCCGCGTCACTTCTTCCGCTGGCGGGAAGGGTTGGAGGAGGGGAACGGCGCTCGCCACACCGACGGTGCCGGCCGTTCAATCGCCCCTGCCCTCTCCCCCGCCCCTTTCCCACCAGTGCGCGCGGGGAGCAAACCGGGCGCGGTAGCGGTGCAGGCCGTTAATCAAGCCGGACGGCGGGCTTCGGGCGGCTCGCCCGGCGGTTCCGGCTCCTCCTCGATCGGCGGATGATCGGGCGGCACGCCGGGCGGCGGCGGGTCTTCTATCGGCGGAACGGTGTGGTCGGCGCGGCGCGGCATCGGTCGGCTCCAAGGGGCGGGTAACCACCATTGAAGCAAACCGGCGGGGGGATCGCCAGCCAGCGTGGTCCTGTCCGGTCCGGTCCGATCGCGCTCAGCCCGGCTGCCGCCGCACGAAGAACAGCGCGGCGCCGACCGCCATCAGCACGCTGCCGAACACGCGGTTCTGCCAGCGCATCGCGCGCGCGTCGCGAAACAGCCCCTGCATGCGCGAGGCCAGCAGCGCGTAGCCGTGCATCACGATCAGGTCGACCGCGCACATCGTCACGGCCAGGATCGCCAGCTGCGGCGCCAGGGGCCGCCCGGCGTCGATGAACTGCGGCAGCACCGCGACCATGAAGACGATGCCCTTGGGATTGGTGACATTGGTCAGCAGGCCGGTGGCGAAACGCCGGCGCGGACTCATCGCGGCCACGCGGATGCCGCACTGGGACTTGCCCTCGCCATTTGCATCGCTCGGCTCCTGCTCGACCCGCGCCCGCCACTGCTGCACGCCCAGATAAATCAGGTACAGCGCGCCGACCGTCTTGACCGCCGCGAACGCATGCTCGGATGCAATCAGCAGCGCGCCCAGCCCGCCGCCGGCGACCAGCAGCACGATCAGCAGCCCGGTCTGCAGGCCGAGAATCGTCGTGGTGGTCCTGCGCAGTCCATAGGACAGCCCGTGGCTCATCGACAGCACGGCCCCCGAGCCCGGCGAGACGGCGATCGCCCAGCAGGCCGCGAAATAGGCGAGCCAGATTTCCCAACGCATGATTTGCTCCTTCTTGTTTTTGCCTAAGCTCGAACCTTTTCAACCCCGGAACCTTGCCGGACCCTGGGACCTTCCATTCCCCGGACTTCTCCAATCCGCGGACTTTTCCAATCCCCGGACCTTTCCAATCCGCGGACGTATCCAAACCCCGGACCTTTTCAGATCCCCGGACGTTTCCGCGGACGTATCCAAACCCCCGGACCTTTTCAGCCCCCCGGATCGTTCCAAACCCCGGTGGCGTTCAACCCGCCACCCGCTGCCACAGCCGCGGCACCAGCGCATACCAGAGATAGCCGACGAGCTGCAGCCCCAGCAGTCCGCCAAGCGCCGCGCGGAACGCGTCGGCCTGCGGCAGCCCGGCGTCGCGGAACAGATCGATCGCGACCCCTAGCCCCCACTGGATCAGGAAGCTGCCGCCGAACACCAGCAGGTTGTAGGTGGTATTGGCGCGCCCGGCGACCGCCGCCGGAAACGACAGGCTCAGCGTGCTCAGGATCAGCGACAGCGTGCTCGCGCACATCGCCAGCAGCGGCCACAGCAGCCACGCCGCCGGCGCGGTCCAGGCGACGATCGCCGCCTGCAGCACCAGCGTCAGCCCGGCGCCAACCATCACCAGCCGCGCCGACTCGACCGGATCGCGCGCGCGCCGCGGCGCCAGCCAGCCCAGCAGCAGATAGCCGGCCAGCAGCGCGATATTGAACAGGAACAGGATTTGCGCGGTGCGGTCCGGCCCGAAGCCGAGCACGTCGACCAGCCAGGGACCGACCCACAGCGTCTGCACCGCCATGAAGCCGGCCTGGTTCAGCAGGCCGAAGGGCAGCACGCGAACGAAGGCCGGGTGGCGCAGCAGCGCCCGATAACCGCCGGCCATCGTGGCCGCCGGGACCTGCGCAGCGGCGGTCGCGCGATCCACGCCGTTCGTCGGGCTGCCCAAGCTATTCGTCGCGCCGTCCGTCATGCCGTCCGTCGCGCTTCCTGCCCCGCTGCCAGTTGCACTAACGGTCGCGCTAGCAGTAGCGATATCGGCCGCGATATCGACAGGATCGGCGAGCGCACTCCTCCGCTCCGCCCCGCGCGCCAGCCGCGCACTGCGCCGCTCGACCCGCGCCAGCCCCCGATACAGCGCCAGCGCCGACACCAGCAGCAGGCCCGCCATCACCAGGAACACGCCGCGCCAGCCCAGCCACGGCAGCACCGCCTGCACCGGCAGCGTCGTCATCAGCGCGCCGCCGCTGCCGGCGACCAGCATCCAGACCGACAGCTGGCTTTGCCGCGCGGTCGGAAACCAGCGGCGATAGGCGGTGTAGGACGCCATCAGGCAGGCCGAAACGCCGGCGCCGATCAACGCCCGCCCCAGCCACAAGGTCGCCGCCGAGCCCGCCAGCGCGAACACCAGCGCGCCCGCCGCGGCGATCAGCAGCAGCACGGTTTCGACGCGCCGCACGCCGCGCCGGTCCAGCCACTGGCCGACAGGCAGCTGCATCGCCGCGAAGGCGAGGAAATAGGCCGACGACAGCAGACCCAGGTCGGCGTTCGACAGCCGCATGTCGGCGATCAGCTCGGGCGCGATCACCGCGTTGATGGTGCGCAGCGCGTACGACAGCACATAGGCCGCGGCGAAGCAGGCGAACACCAGCGCGCCCTCGCTACGCCGCAGCAGCGAGGACGGCCGCATGGACAGTCCGATGCGGTTGCTGCGCGAGCCGGCACGGGGACGCATCAAAACGGGTGGAAGCCGGCCAGGAACTGCTCGACCTGCTCGGCCTGGCGGTGGTCGCGCGCGGCATCGCCGGCCTCGAGCACGACGGCCTGGTAGACCTTGGTCCCCCTGGCGACCAGCCGCGCGGTCAACCGGCGCGGCGCCTTGTCCTGCGGCGACACGCCGGCCACGCGGATCTCGATGCCCTGCAGCGCCACCGGCGGCTGGGCCGACGACATCACCGTGACCGCGCGCGTCTGCACCGGCTCGGTCGGCGCGTTGCCCAGATTGGCCAGCAGGCCGGACTGCATCGCCGACAGCGCCTCCGCGCCCAGCGCGGCGTCGTCGCTGGGCAGGCTGACCACGCCGACCGCGAACAGCGTCTCGTCGACGCGTGCCGCCTCCATCGTCATCGGCAGCTTGCGGCCGGCGATCGCGACATCGCGCGCGGCGCTGGTCGGCTTGCCGGGATAGAGCGCGGCATAGCCGCCCTCGTTGGACTGGATGGTCCGCCAGTCGTAGCGCGGCGAGCAGGCGAGCAGCGCGGCCACCGCCAGGCCGGCGCAATACCGGGCCGGCCGGCGGAGGAACGAAAGGCGAGACATCGGGAAGCCTGAACGACGGGTGGAAGAAGACGGCCGATAAAGGGAACGAAGCGCCGCACCGGCAGGGGTGCGGCCAAGCCGCTATTATCGGGGATCAGGCACTGACGCAGTGTCTTTCTGATCTCGATATTTCATTATGGTTTTGGACTTCGGAGGTCGCCGCATGGGTTCGGCATGGCTCCGGGGCGCCGCCCTGGCGCTGCCGGCCGCCCTGTCGGCTGCCCTGACGGCTGCCCTGACGGCCTCGCGATCTGCCACGCGATCTGCCGCGCTATCGGTCGCGCGATCTGCCGCGCTATCGGCCGCGCTGCTCGTCGCCCCGTTGGTCACCCTGCCCGTCGCCGGCCTGTCGCTCGCCCTTGCCGCGCCATCGGTCCAGGCGGCCAGCCCCGCGCACCTGCCGGCTGTCGCCGACCTGGCGGCGGAGACGCGCTCGGCCAGCCTGCGCGGCGAACCGCTGGTGGTGCTGGTGACGCTGCCGAACTGCGGCTATTGCGAAGCGGTACGGCGCAACTACCTGGGCCCGCAGGCCACCGCC
>NZ_JCBAJO010000007.1:0-67014 GCF_059772245.1 Cupriavidus sp. R6-3 | reverse complement strand
CGTGCGCGACCTCGGCTGGCCGGCCAAGGCCCTCGATGCCGCCCGCTTGACGCTGGAAGCGCACGGCGACCGCGCCAACGCCGCGCATGCGCGCTATCTGGCGAGCCGGCGGCTGCTGTTGATCGGGCGGCTGGACGAGGCCGAGCACATGCTGGCCGGCGCAGATCCGGCGCAGCTGCCGCCCGCGATGAGGACGGCGCACGAACTGATCATCGCGGGCATCGCCATGCGGCGCGTGCATGCCGTGGCCGCGCGCGCTGCGCTGCAACGCGCTCGCCACGCCGCGCGTATGGCCGGCATTCCGGCGCTTGCCGCGGAGGTCGAGCGCGCCACCGCGATGCTCGACATCCCCGCCGCCCGCCTGATCGATCGCGGCCAATCGCGGCCGTTGCGGCTCGACGAGGTGGAAGCGCTGCTGGCATCGGACACGCTGGTGGTGGACGCCTGCCGGCATGCCGTCCGTCACGGCGGGACGGTGATTTCGCTCGCCACGCGGCCGGTGCTGTTCGCGCTGGCGCGGGCCTTGGGCGAGGCCTGGCCGCACGATCTGCCGCGCGACAGCCTGATCGCGCTGGCCTTCCGCATGAAACACGCCGATGCCACGCACCGCGCTCGGCTGCGCGTCGAAATGGGCCGGCTGCGCGGCGCGATTGCGTCGCTGGCGGAGATTGCCGCGACCCCACGCGGGTATGCCCTGGTGCCGCGCGCGACGCAGCAGGTCGTGGTGCTGGCGCGCCCGGTCGAGGAGCGGCACGGCTCGGTACTGGCGCTGCTGGCCGACGGCGAGTCGTGGTCCAGCTCGGGGCTGGCGCTGGCGCTCGGCGCCAGCCAGCGCACCGTGCAGCGCGCGCTCGATGCGCTGGCGGAGGCGGGGAAGGTACTGGCGATCGGCCACGGCCGCGCGCGCCGCTGGATGACCACGCCCGTGCCGGAAATCACGACGACCTTGTTACTCCCGGCAATATCGACCCTGGACTAGCATGGCAGCATCGAAGCGTGACCGCGCAGATTGCGCGAACGCGGTGACGCGCCTGTCGTCAACTTCCCACCAGGATGCCCCCATGAAAACCGCCCCCGCAGAAGTCCTTCACGAATACGGCCCGTTCCCGGGCGTCGACGCCGTGCATGGCGTTTCGTACGACGGCCAGCATGTCTGGGTCGCCACCGGCGACAAGCTCAAGGCCATGGACCCGTCCAGCGGCCAGATGCTTCGCACCCTCGATGTCACGGCCAACGCCGGCACCGCGTTCGACGGCCGCTACCTGTACCAGATCGCGGACGGCCGCATCGACAAGATCGACCCGCAGACCGGCGAGGTGGTGTCGTCGATTCCCGCGCCCACCAAGGACGGCAATTCGGGCCTGGCCTGGGCCGAAGGCTCGCTGTGGGTCGGCCAGCATCGCGAGCGCAAGATCCACCAGGTCGATCCCGAGACTGGCGCGATCCTGCGCACGCTGACTTCCGACCGCTTCGTCACCGGCGTCACCTGGGTCGACGGCGAACTGTGGCACGGCACCTGGGAGGGCGAGGCCAGCGATTTGCGCCATGTCGATCCCGCTACCGGCGAAGTGATCGAGCGCATCGAGATGCCGGCGGGCATGGGCGTGTCCGGGCTCGAATCGGATGGCGCGGATCGGTTCTTCTGCGGCGGCGGCCCCAGCGGAAAGGTCAGGGCGGTACGGCGCAAGGGGCGCGGGTCGAACGAAACCTCAGCGTCGCGCGCGTAGGCGGCGTCCGGGCAGCTTCTCATCGAGATAGTCCACCAGCGCCTGCTGCGCGGGCGTCAGCAGCCGCGCGCTGCCGACCAGCGCCAGCTCGGTCGGCGGCGGGGCCGGCAATCCGGCCCTGGCGCCGAGCACCACATGATCGTCCTGCACCGCGGTGGCCGGCAGCAGGCTCAGGCCGAGATTCGCCGCGACCGCGGCCTGGATGCTGACCAGGCTCTGGCTGGTGAAGGCGATGCGCCAGCTGCGGCCTGACGATTCGAGCGCGTGGATCGCCCGATCCCGGTACAGGCAGCCATGGCCGAACACCACCAGCGGCAGCGGGTCGGCGTCCATCGCGAAGTCCCGGCCCACGACCCATTTCAACGTTTCCGGGCGGCGCAGCAGTACGGGCGTGCCATCGGCGTCGCGCTTGAGCAGCGCCAGGTCCAGCTCCTGCCGCGCGATCCGGTTGCCAAGTTCGACGCTGAGCCCGTTGACGGTATCGAGCCGGATCGCCGGATGGCGTTTGGCGAAGCCGGACAGCAGCGGAATCAGCCGCTTGACATCGAAATCGTCGGGCACGCCGAGCCGGATCACTCCGGCATTGCCCCGCGTCTGCATCATCGTCTCGGCCTCTTTCGCCAGATCGACCAGCCGGCGCGCGTAGCCCAGCAGCCGTTCGCCGGCCTCCGTCAGCGCAACGGACTTGCGGGCGCGCTGGCGCAGCAGCAGCGGCTGCGCCAATTGGTCCTCCAGCTTGCGGATCTGCTGGCTGACGGTCGACTGCGTGCGGTGGACCCGCTCGCCGGCGCGCGTGAAGCCGCCCGCGTCGACGACGCTGACAAAGGTCTTGAGCAGTTCGAGATCGAGCATGATTCGATGGATCGATGAAGTTGCGCTGAAAATCGAATTTTCGAATTCAGCGGTCCCAGCTTAGCATGCGGCCATTCGCAACGTGAGAGCTGGAGCCCGACCATGCAACCTTCCCATCGGCCCGAATGGCTGACCTTCGACTGCTACGGCACGCTGATCCAGTGGGACGAAGGCTTGTTGGCCTACGTCGATCGCCTGCTGTCCCGCAAGGGATGGCGCGGCGTCGATCCGCACGGGTTCATCCGGGTCTATGACGAGCACGAGCACCGGCTGGAGCAGACGCCGCCGCATCGCTCCTTCGCCGAAGTCTCGGCCCACTCGCTGCGCGCCGCACTGGAGGCGTTCGGGCTGCCGTTCGAGGCCAGCGACGCCGACGCGCTGACCCGCCATATCGCCGCAATGCCGCCGTTTCCCGAGGTCGTGCCGACGCTGGCATGGCTGAAGGCACAGGGCTTCAAGCTGTGCATCGTGTCGAATACCGACGACGCCATCATCGCGGGCAATGTCGCGCAGCTCGGGGGCCAGATCGACCGTATCGTGACGGCGCAGCAGGCCCGGGCCTACAAGCCGTCGCCGCGGCTGTTCCTGCATGCCCATGAAGCGATCGGCGTGTCGCAGGACCGGCTGCTGCATATCTGCGCCAGTCCGCATCTGGATCTCGCCGCCGCGCGGGACATGGGGTTCCGCTGCGTCTGGATCGATCGCGGCACGGCCCGCAAGCCCTTGCCCGACTATCGGCCGGACGCCGTGTTGCCCGATCTGGCCGACCTGCGCCAGTTATTTGCTACGCTCGGGTGGGTGCAACTCTGAAGGAGCGATCCATGGCGCATCAACTTTCCAGCAAGGCGGCGGGAGATGCCGGCATGGCGGCGGCATTGCGCAGCGATCCCGCTGTCCTGCAGGCTCGCACCGATCTGGCGGCGTGCCTGCGCATGGCGGCACGGCTCGGGATGGCGGAGGGGATCTGCAACCATTTCTCGGCGACCCTGCCGGGACACCCCGGGCTGTTCCTTGTCAATCCGCTGGGGCTTGCCTTCTGCGAGGTCACGGCCTCGCGCCTGCTGGTCTGCCATGTCGACGGGCGCGTGATCGATGGCGAAGGCGAACCCGAGGCCACGGCCTTCTTTATCCACGCACGGCTGCATATGCGCAAACCGGCGGCGGTGGCGGCCTTCCATACGCATATGCCGAACGCGACCGCGCTGGCGATGGTCGACGGCGAACCGTTGGTCTGGGCCGGGCAGACCGCGCTGAAGTTCTACGGCCGGGTCGCCACGGTACCCTTCAACGGCTTGGCGCTGGATGAACTGGAGGGCGATCGCATTGCGGATGCGATGGGGGAGGCGGACATCGCCTTCCTGCGCAATCACGGCGTGATGGTGACCGCGCCCAATATCGCCCAGGCCTGGGACGATCTCTACTACCTCGAGCGCGCCGCCGAAGTCCAGGTGCGCGCGCACGGTACTGGCCGCCCGCTGCTGCCGGTGCCGCCGGACGTCGCCGCGCTGTGCGCGCGGCAGATGCGCGAGGGCGATCCCGACAGCGCGCGCCTGCATCTGGCCAGCATCCACCGGCAGCTGGCGCGGCTGGAGCCGGACTATCTCGATTGAGGCAGCCGGGCAGCTGGGCAGCCGCTGCCGCTCAACCCGCGGTCAGCAGATCGATCATCGCCCGTGCCGCCGCCGATTGGCGGCGGTGCGGCGCGTAGATCAGCGAGAACGGCCGCGAGCGTCCGCGCAGATGCGGCAGCAATTCGACCAGTCTTCCCCTTTCGATGCGATCGCGCACGATAAAGTCGTAGCTCTGGCAGATGCCGGCGCCGTGCTCGGCCAGCGAGACCACGCCGAGCACATCGTCCGAAATCGCGATGGGCGAGGCGGTCTGCCAGTCGATGTCCCGATCGCCGTCGCGGAATACCCACGGCGCGATGCGGCCCGTCCTTGGCAGCACGAAGGGCAGGCAGACGTGGCGATGCAGATCGTCCAGCGTCCGCGGCGTGCCCGCGCGGCGCAGATAGTCGGGCGCCGCGACCAGGCATAGCGCCGCGTCCTCGAGCTTGCGCGCCACCAGCCCGCTGTCGGGCGGGTCGCCGAGGCGTATGGCGAGGTCGAAGCCTTCCGCCACCAGGTCGACATTGCGGTTCGTGATGTTCAGCTCCACCTGCACGCGCGGATATTGCCGCGTAAAGCGCGCCAGCAGCGGCGGCAGCCGGTAGTGGCCATAGGTCGTCGGCACGCTGAGCCGGACCCTTCCCGACAGTTCCCCTTCCTGTCCTTGTATTTCGCGCTCGGCGTCGTCGAGCAGCGTGAAGGCGGCGCGCGCCTGCTCGACGTACTGCCGTCCCGCGTCGGTCAACCCGATGCGGCGCGTGGTCCGGCGCAGCAATTGGCTGCCGAGCCGGGCCTCGAGCCGGGCGATGGCGCGGCTCAGCACCGAGGGCGTGGTCGACAACGCCACCGCGCCCGCCGTGAACGACCCGTGCTCGACCACCGCCAGAAAGGCTTCCACGTCCCCAAGATGGTCGAAGCGGCGCGCCATTATGTCCTCCGAAGAACAGATGAATTCCTGACGGGCGAGTTTATCTCCGTTGGTGCGGGTAATAAAGTCCGGCATCACCACCCGACATCACCACCCGACAACGAGGAACCCCATGGACCTTCAACTGCAAGGCAGGACTGCCATCGTCACCGGCGCCACGGCCGGCATTGGCCTGGCCATCGCCCGCACCCTGGCGCGCGAGGGCGCCGCGGTGACCATCACGAGCCGACATCGCGACAAGCTCGATGCCGCCGTCGCGGAGATCGCCGCGGCCGCGCCTTCCGCCAGCGTGTCGTGTTTCGTCGCCGACCTCGGCAGCGCGCGCGGTGCGGCCGCGCTGGCCGAGGCCGTGCCGGACACCGACATCCTGATCAACAACCTGGGCTACTACGAAGCCCGGCCCTTCGCGGAAATCACGGACGAGGACTGGCTGCGCATGCTCGACATCAACGTGATGTCCGGCGTGCGGCTGTCGCGCCATTACTTTCCGCGCATGCTGGAAAGGAACTGGGGCCGGGTGATCTTCATCTCCAGCGAGGTCGGCGCCTTCACGCCGCCGGACATGGTGCATTACGGCGTCACCAAGTCGGCGCAGCTGGCGGTGTCGCGCGGCATGGCGGAGTTGACCAAGGGGACCGGCGTCACGGTCAACAGCGTGCTGCCGGCGGCGACGCGCTCGGACGGCATCGTCGAATACCTGCGCCAGACCGCGCCGCGCCCGGGCATGAGTGATGCCGAGATCGAAGCGCACTTCTTCGAGACGTACCGGCCCAGCTCGCTGATCGCCCGCATGATCGAGGCCGACGAGATCGCGGCGATGGTGGCGCTGCTCGCCAGTCCGCTCGGCGCGGCGTCCAATGGGGCCGCCGTTCGTGTCGAGGGCGGGTCGTTCCGTTCGATTCTTTGATCGGCGATCGCCGACCGCTCATCGCCGACCGCTCATCGTTCATCGCTCATCGCTGACCGCTCATCGTTCATCGCTGACCGCTCATCGTTCATCGCTGACCGGTCGCCCACCACGGACCTCCCATCACCGACCGCGACTTTGCCGACCATTCATCGCCGACAGGCACGGCCACGCGCCGTCAGCGCCTGTCGGCCCAAACTTCCGGACATCACCATGCTGCTTAACCCGTCCCGTCTCGCCGCGCTGACGTTCACCGCATTCACCGCATTCACCGCCGTCCCGGCATTCGCCGATACCGCCGCCCAGATCCCCCTCGAACGCTGGCGCAGCTATAAGGGCGTCAGCTGGGAGCCGTCCCGGCAGGGCGCGGACCCGGCGCCCTTCGCCGGCTCGGTCAACGCGCCGATCGCCGGCATTCATTTCGATGCGCGGGGCCGCGCCTTCGTCAGCACGCCCCGGCTGGTCTCCGCCGACGCGCCGGCGACGCTGAGCCTGCTCGATACCAGCGCGCGGAGCGGGCCGGCCCGGCTGTCGGCCTTTCCGTCGGTGGACGGCAATGCGGTCGATGCCGCCCCGGACACGCATCTGCGCAACGTGCTCGGCTTTCATATCGACCGCCGCAACGGCTGGCTGTGGGCGCTCGACATGGGCTTCGTCGCGGGCCAGGCCGAGGCCCCGGTGGGCGCGCAGAAGGTGATGGTCTACGACCTGCGTACCGGCCGCACGGTGCGGCGTATCGCGCTCGATGGCGTGGCGGACCGCAAGGGCAGCTTCCTGAACGATATCGTCGTCGACGAGCGGCGCCGGATCGCCTATATCTCCGACAGCGGCCTGCGCAGCGCGCCGGACAATCAGGCGGGGCTGATCGTGGTGGACTTTGCCGCAGGCAAGGCGCGGCGCGTGCTGGACCGGCACGCGAGCCTGTTGCCGGAGCCCGGCGCGAAGGTGGTCTCGCATGGCGCCGAGGTGTGGCCGGGCAACCCGTTGAAACTCGGCATCAACGGCATCGCGCTGTCGCCCGATGCCGGCACGCTGTACTGGGCCGTCACCACGGGCACGCACGCCTATGCCGTGCCGACGCGGCTGCTGCGCGACAAGGGCGCCAGTGCGCAGACGTTGTCCGCGGCGGTGCGCGATCTCGGCGACGTCGGCGGCAATACCGATGGCATCGTCACCGACGCGAAGGGCAAGCTGTACATCACGGACGTGACGCGCAACGGCATCGTCAAGTACGACCCGGCCACCGGCGCGATGTCGCTGCTCGCGGCCGACGAGGGCGTGCTCTGGCCCGATACGCCCGCGCTGCTGCCCAATGGCGACCTGGTGTTCACCGCCAGCCATCTGAACGGGCATTTCGCGGGGGTGGTCAAGGCCGGCGAGGAGCGTTATGACCTGTGGCGCCTGCCGTTGCAATCGCGGAAACCGTCCCGGGACAAGCGCGACTGAGCCGGGGCGGCGCGGGGATTCGACGCGATGGGGCTTGGCAAGCGGGCGGTGGACAAAGGAAGATAGGCGCCATCCCCGTCAACCGACCCCTGGAGTAAAACGATGAGACTGATCGGCATGCTCGATTCCCCCTATGTGCGCCGCGCCGCGATCACGATGCGCCTGCTGGGGCTGTCCTTCCACCATGAACCGGTTTCGGTGTTCCGCACCTTCGAGCAGTTCCGCGCCATCAATCCGGTGGTCAAGGCGCCGTCGCTGGTCTGCGACAACGGCGTGGTGCTGATGGACTCGACGCTGATCATCGACTACGTCGAGGCGCTGGCCGGACGCAGCCTGATGCCGGCGGACCTGGCGGCGCGCCAGCGCGATCTGCGCGTCATCGGGCTGGCGCTGGCCGCGTGCGAGAAGGCCGTGCAGAACGTCTACGAGCACCAGCTGCGGCCGGCCGAGAAGCAGCACCAGCCGTGGGTGGAGCGCGTCGACGGCCAGCGCACCAGCGCCTTTGCCTTGCTGGAGGAAGAGGTCGCGCGCCTGGCGGTGCCGGTACAGGAGAGCGCGCTGTCGCAGGCGCAACTGACCACTGCGGTGGTGTGGACCTTTACGCAGGCCATGCTGCCGGGCGCGGTCGATCCGGCAAAGCATCCGGCCATCGCCTCGCTGACGGCGGCGGCGGAGCGCCTGCCGGCCTTCGAGGCGTATCCGCACGCTTGA
The DNA here is from genome assembly GCF_059772245.1 of Cupriavidus sp. R6-3. NCBI lineage: Bacteria > Pseudomonadati > Pseudomonadota > Betaproteobacteria > Burkholderiales > Burkholderiaceae > Cupriavidus > Cupriavidus sp. R6-3. Next base: position 58,833 of record NZ_JCBAJO010000007.1, on the reverse strand, counting down.
GCGCGTCTCAGGGCCTCGACGGCCGCCTGGCGTGCTAGCGCGGCTGTTTGCCGGCACGGTCCCGTGGTGCAAACGCCGTGGCCTTGATTTCGACCAGGCCGCCATCGGGGTTCAGGTCCGCCACGCCCAATTCCACCGCGACCGGATACGGCGCGGCAAAGAACTCGTCTCGAACCCGGCCGATGGCCGCCAGCTGGCCGGCCTTGTCCAGGGCGAGCCGTTCGCTGCCGAAGACATGGAACATCTGCAGTTCGACGACATCGTCCAGCCGCGCATCGCAGGCGAGCAGCAAGCGCTCGATCTGCCGGAAGACCCCACGCAATTCGTCGCAGAACGCCGGCTCGTCCATCGGCTCGGTGCGCCTGTTGCAGGCGACCACGCCGGATAGATAGACGAAGTCGCCGACGCGGCGGGCAGGGGCATAGTGGAACTGCGCGACATCGTCCTCAAGCTCGGCCGGGATGGCCACCATGCCGGTGGCGGTTGGAATCTGGCGAATGTCGGTGCTGACGGGATGGCTCATCGGTATTCTTGGCGGCTAAAAAATTTATCGATCGGTACAGAAATGGGCAAAAAACAACGGGTGCGTCAGACCCGTTGCATCGTTGCTCGAAGAGGAGCTGCGCTCAGGCGGCTGAGCGCGTGCCGACGAGCATAATTTGTTTTGTACCGATCAGTCAAATAATGCCGCGGCGCCGTTGCGGATTGCCGCGGCTGGGCGCGCAGGGTACGCGACGGCGCTGCCTCACTCCGCCCGCACTCCGCCCGCACTTCGCCCTTATTTTGCCCTTATTCCGCCCTTATTCCGCCCGGATATTCGCCCGCGCCGCGACGGCTCGCATCTCCGGCAACTCCTTCTCGACCCTGGCCTTGACCGCGGCGCCATTGCCATAGGCGGGCGTCAGCGCCAGTTCCACCAGTCGGGCGCGCGTGGCCGGGGCGTTGACGACGTCCGCCAAGGCCTTCTCCAGCTTCTGCTGGACCGGCGCCGGCAGCCCGGCCGGTGCGATCAGCGCGAACCACGTTCCCATCTGGAAGCCCGGATAGCCGCTCTCGGCGACCGTCGGCACCTGCGGCAAGGCCGGCAGGCGCTGCGGCGACAGCACGGCCAGCGGACGGATCCTGCCTGCCTTGATCAGCGGCAGGCCCGCCACCACGGTGTCGACCGCGACCTGGACCTGACCACCGGCCAGCGCCGTCAGATTGGGCGCGCTGCCGTTGAAGGGCACATGCACCATGCGGATGCCGGCGGCCGACTTCAGCATCTCCCCCCCGAAATGCACCGACGAACCGGTGCCGAACGAGCCGTAGGAGAACTTGTCCGGATCGGCCTTTGCCTGCGTGACGAGGTCCTTGAGCGAATGCAGCGACGTGTCGGGATTGGCGACCAGCACCAGGCTCATATCGGCGACCAGGCCCAGCGGCGTGAAGCTCTTGATCGGGTCATAGGCGAGGTTGGGGCGAATTGCCGGGTTCAGCGTCAGCGTGGTGCTGGCCGCCAGCAGCAGCGTATAGCCATCGGGCGCGGCCTTGGCGACCTGCGTGGCCCCGATCACCGTGCTGGCGCCGGGCTTGTTTTCCACGACCACGGTCTGGCCGAGCTTCTCGCCAAGGCCCACGGCCAGCAGACGCCCGAGCACGTCGGTCGCGCCGCCCGCGGCAAAGGGCACCACCAGACGGATCGGGCGATCGGGATACGTCTGCGCTGCGGCCGGCGCGGTGGCCATGGCAAAGACGGCGGCCAGGCCGGTGCATGCAAGGAAGAATCGCTTCGGGGGCATTGCGGTCATCAAGGGCACTCCTGCCAGCAGTGGTGGATTTCGAAATCGATCGAGAGGCTGCGTTATTGCCGTATGTGGTGTGGCTCAGCCAAGCCAGGGACTGCGGACCCGCGAGAATCCGCCCGCCTGGTCGTAGGCATGGCCCAGCTGCAGCACGGCGGCATCGGTCTGCGCGGGCCCGATGATCTGAATGCCGGCGGGCAGGCCCTGCGGCCCGAAACCGGCCGGCGCGGCGAGTGCCGGGAGACCGGCCATCGTCGCCGGCACCACGGTCTGCATCCAGCGGTGATAGGTGTCCATGTCGCGGCCGTCGATGGCGTGCGGCCAGTCCCATTCGGCGTCGAACGGAAACACCTGCGCGGCGGGCAGCACCAGATAGTCGTAGTGTGCGAACAGCTGGACCAGCGCCTGATACCAGGCGCTGCGCACGCACATCGCTTCGTACACGCGCGTGCCGGGCAGCGCCATGCCGCGCTCGATCTCCCATGCGGCCTCGGGCTTGAGCATCGCGCGCTTGGCGGGGTCGTGCCATAGCGCGGCATTGGCGCCGGCCACCGAGAAGCTGCGCAGATCGATCCATGCGTGCCACAGCTTTTCCAGATCGAATGCGGGCAGGGCGGGCTCGACCGTGCAGCCCAGCGTCCGGAAGTGGTCCAGCGCGCGGGCGCAGGTATCGAGCAGGCCCGGCTCGGTCGGCAATTGGCCGCCCAGATCGCCCAGCCAGCCGATCCGTACGCCGGTCCAGTCGCGCTCCGGCGGCAGCGCGAAACTGCCCGGCGGCTCGCTGCGGCGCGTCAGCGGCAGGCGCGCATCGAAACCAGCCTGCACCGACAGCAGCATCGCCAGGTCCGGCACGTTGCGCGCCATCGGGCCGGCCACGCTGAACTGCTGGAAGAAAACCTCGTCGGTCGGGCCGTGCGGCACCAGCCCGAACGACGTGCGCAGCCCGTACACGTGGTTGAACGCCGCCGGCGTGCGCAGCGATCCCATCATGTCCGAGCCATCCGCCACCGGCAGCATGCGCAGCGCGACGGCGACCGCCGCTCCGCCGCTGCTGCCGCCCGCGGAGCGCGAGGGGTCGAAGGCATTGCGCGTGGTGCCATAGACCGGGTTGTAGGTATGGCCACCGAGGCCGAACTCGGGGGAATTGGTGCGCCCGACGAACAGCGCGCCGGCCTTGCGCATGCGCGCGAAGATCGCGGCATCGGTCTGCGTGACCTGTCCGGCGAAGATTGGCGAGCCCTTGGTCGTGACCATGCCCGCGGCCGGGCTGATGTCCTTCGGGGCCTGCGGGAAGCCATGCAGGGGACCACGGCTTTGCCCCTTGGCGAGTTCGGCATCGCGCTCGGCCGCCTGGGCACGCAGCGGATCGCGGTCGAGCGGGGCGACGATGGCGTTGACGCGCGGATTGTGGCGGTCGATCTGGTCGAAAAAGGCGTCGAGCACCTCGACGCACGAGACCTCGCGCGCATGGATGGCGCGGGACAGCGCGACGGCATCGAGTTCGACGATCGGGTCGGTGGGCTGGGCGGTCGGCCGATTGGCGGGCTGATTCGTGGACTGGCTGGAAGCGGTCTGGTCGGGCGCCATGGTGGTGGTGTCTCCTTCGTTGTTCCGGAAAAGCATACGGGTCGGGCCGGGTTTCGCACAATCGACGATTATTTCAAATATCCTTGCGTAAAACGCAAACCAGAACGGGCCTTTGCGCCAGGGAGCCGGATCGATGCTGTCGCACCGCCTGCAGGACACAGCCCTGCGCTATTTCCTCGAAGTGGTACGCAGCGGCTCGCTGACCGAGGCGGCGCAGCGGCTCAACGTCACCGTATCGGCGGTCAGCCGCCAGGTGGCCGCGCTGGAAACGCTGCTGGGCGTGCCACTGTTCGACCGCCGCCCGCGCGGCATGGTCGCCAGCGCCGCCGGGGAAGTGCTGGCGGCCTATGCCTTGCGAGGCGCGCTGGAAGCGGACCGCGTCGTCTCGGAAATCGCCGCCCTGCAGGGCTTGCGGCGCGGCCGTGTTCGCATCGCCAGCTCCGCGGGCTTCGCCATCGAATTCCTGCCGCGCTGCATCGCCGAATTCCGCGAGCGCTATCCCGGACTGCACTTCCATGTCCGCGTGGCGTCGCCGGCCGATGTCACCGGCATCGTGCTGCACGGCGACGCCGATATCGGCATCACCTATAGCCGCGCTGGCGAGCAGGGCATCCGCGTCGAACACCGCCAGCCCGCGCCCGTGATCGCAATCATGCGCCCCGACCATCCGCTGGCGCGCTTTCGCAGCGTGACGCTGGCGCAGATGCAGCCGTATCCGCTGGCATTGCCGGAGGCCGACAACACGGTGCGCCAGCTGTTCGATATCGCCGCCGGCGAACGCGGCATCGTGTTCGAGCCGGTGCTGGTCACCAATCATTTCGAGACGCTGACCAGTTTCGTGCTGCACGGGGGAGGGTTGTCGATTTCCGGTGCGGTGACCGTAGGCGACCGCTTGCGCCGCGGAGAACTGCACGCCGCGGTGATCCGGGAGCGGGGGATGAAGGGCAGGGCGATCGAACTACAGACGCTGGCGGGGCGGACGCTGCCGGAGGGGGTGAGGGCGTTTCTGGGGTTTGTGAGGGAGAGGTTGGGGGCGGAGGCGGGGGCGGCGGGGTGAGCGGGCATTTCCGCTGCGCGATACCTTCAACTCCGTGGGAACGCCGCCGCCCCTCATGACATCCATCCCCATGAAAGAACCCGCTCGCCCACGCCCCCCGGCGCCGCGGCAACCGAGTCCACTTCATGGAGGAGCGATGAAATGAAACACATCCTGACGGCCCTATCCCTATGCTGCGCCGCGGCAATCGCCTCGGCCCAGTCCCCGAACGACGCCCAAATCGCGGCCATCGTGGTCACAGCCAATCAAGTCGACATCGACGCCGGCGAGCTGGCGCGGACGAAGGCGAAGTCCAAGGAGGTGAAGGAGTTCGCGGACCTGATGGTCACCGACCACTCCAGCGTCAACAAGTCCGCAATGGACCTGGCGAAGAAGCTCGATCTCAAGCCCGAAGACAACCCCACGGCGCAGACCCTGAAGCGCGGCGGGGAAACAAACATCGCCAAACTGAAGGGGCTCAAGGGGGAGGCCTTCGACAAGGCCTATGTCGATCAGGAGGTCGACTACCACCAGGCCGTACTGAACGCCCTGGACAAGACCCTGGTGCCGAGCGCCAGCAATGCCGAGTTGAAGGCTCTGCTGGTCAAGGTGCGGCCGGCGTTCGTCGCGCATCTGGAGCATGCGAAGCACCTGCAAGCCTCGCTGCCGAAGACCAAGAACGCGAAGACGAACAAGAAGCCATGAATTGGAGCCGGGGGACCATTCTGGGACCGCTGGTGATGGCGGCGGTCCTTGGCGGCACGGAGGTCGGTGCGGCGACCTATATTGTCACCATCGAGGGAATGGAATTTCGTCCTTCGACATTGATGGTGCACCGCGGCGATCGCGTCGTCTGGGTCAATCAGGATATCGTGCCGCATACCGCGACGTCGGCGGACGGCAGGACCTTCGATTCCGGCCATATCGCACCCGGTGCGTCATGGGAGCACGTGGTGCAGGGCGATGGATCGGTGCCCTACGTCTGCACGCTCCATCCGACCATGCAGGCGGTTCTGGATATTCGCAAGCGATGATCCCTTCCAGTGCAACGGCGCCCGCTACCGGCCAGCCTCATGGCGAAGACCAGGAGCTGGCCCGGCGTATCGCGGCGGGCGATCGTTCCGCGTTCGAATTGCTGATCCGGCGGAACAACCGGCGTCTGTACCGTCTGGCGCGCGCGGCGCTGCGTGACGATGCGGAGGCGGAAGACGCGCTGCAGGAGGCCTATCTGTCGGCCTATCGCGCGATCGGCGAGTTCCGCGGCGACGCGGCGCTGGCGACCTGGCTGTCGCGGCTGGTACTGAATCAATGCCTCGGTCGATTGCGACGCCACGCACGCCGCGAGAAGGTGATTCCGATGGTGGCTTCATCCGGGGATGACGCTATGGAGCACGACTATCCCGCACCCGACGACGATGCACCGGACAGGGCATTCGCGCGTACCGAATTGCGCGGACTGATCGAGCGCCAGCTGGACCGGTTGCCCAAGACGTTCCGTCTCGTTTTCGTGATGCGCGAAGTCGAGGAAATGAGCGTGGAGGAGACCGCGCAGTGTCTCGATATTCCGGAGGCCACGGTCCGCAGCCGGCATTTCCGTGCACGCAGCCTGCTGCGGGAAGCGCTCGCTCGCGAGATCGATCTCGCCGGTCGCGATCTGTACGAATTCGGCGGCGTGCGCTGCGACCGGATCGTGCAAGGCGTGATGGCGCGCCTGGACCGCGAGAACGCAGGCAAGGCTTGAGCGGAGGGGCGGAATCGACATCGCCGCAAGGAGACCCCACATGACAATTTCACTCTGGCGTGGCACCACAAATCCGACCGGCTGGCCCTTGCTGGTCGAGGACATCCAGACCGATATCGCGATCGTCGGTGGCGGCATTACCGGGGTCAGTCTCGCCTGGCGCCTCGTGCAAGCTGGCCGCAGCGTGGTGCTGCTGGAGGCGAATGGGTTGGGCGTCGGGGATACCGGCAATTCCACCGGCAATCTCTACGCAACGGTCAGCAGCGGCCTGCATGCGCTCCGGCAGAAGTGGGGCGACGATGTCGTGCGGCAGGTCACGCAGTCGCGCGCGGAAGCGGTGGATTGGATCGAGGAACATGTCCATCGCCTCGGCATCGATTGCGCCTTCCGGCGTTGCCCCTTGGTGCGCTATCCGGCCTCGGCCAACGCGCGCGACGGGATCGAAGCGGAATTCGAGGCCTCGCTGGCCGCCGGTCTTGCGATCCGCAGGGAAGGGGCCTTGCCGCCAGGATTGCCGCATGCGCACGGCGATGCGCTGGTGCTCGAGCAGCAGGCGCAATTCCATCCGCTTGCCTACGTGCTGGCGCTCGCCCGGCATGCGGCCGACAATGGCTGCCGCATCTTCGAGCGCTCGCCGGTGGTCGAAATCGACCGCGCGCAGCAACTGCTGCGAACGGAGCGGGGCAGCGTCAAGGCGCAGCACATCGTGCTCGCCACGCATTCGCCGAGCGGCTTCCATCTGATGCAAGCCGGCATGGTGCCGCATCGCGAGTACAGATTGGCGGCGCCATTGGACGGCGATTCGTTTCCGGTGGGGATCTTCTACGCCGAGGGCAGCGAGCGCCTGTCGGTGCGCGGGCTCGACACCACGCAGGGCAACTACCTGGTCTGCGTCGGCCAGACAGCGAAGACCGGTCAGCATGACGCGGCAGCGGCCATGGCAAAGCTCGAGGAATCGGCAAGGCAGCGCCTCGGCATTCGGCAGATTGCCTTTCGCTGGTCGGCACAGAATTTCCCGTCGCCGGACGGCTTGCCCTATATCGGCAAGGACGCCTTCGGCAGCTACGTCGCGACGGGCTTCGCCACCGACGGCCTGACCTACGGCACGCTGGCCGCGGCCATCCTCGCGGACCAGATTCTCGGCATCGACAATCGCTGGAGCGAGCTCTACAAGGCGACGCGGCTGACCGCGGTGAAATCGGCGAAGGGGACCGCCGAGGAAGTGGTCAGCATGGGGAAGGCGCTGATCCAGGACTATCTGACGCGTCGCCAGCACGAGCAGCTGCAGAGCCTCGCACCGGGAAGCGCCGCGATCGCGGAACTGGAAGGCGAACGCGTCGCGGCCTATCGCGATGCCGCGGGGCGCCTGTTCGCGGTATCCCCAGTCTGCACGCACATGAAATGCATCGTGCATTGGAATGCTGTCGAGATGAGCTGGGACTGTCCCTGCCACGGCAGCCGTTTCGCGCCGGACGGCAGCGTGTTGTCGGGCCCCGCGCTCGCGCCGCTGACCATCAAGCTGGTCCCCGATCAGGAAAGCGGAACCTGAGCCGGCGCGACCGGGCCTGCATCGCGCCCGTTCTGCCATGCGGAAAATGGCGGAAAACCCCAACGTGTCGCGGGCTGGAACAGCCACTAAGATGAACCGGCAGCAGCGGACCCCAAAATCAGCTGACCCAAAACAACAGCCGGAGACATCAGCATGGATCGACGACAGTTCCTCGGCGCGGCGGCCTGCGCCACCGCGACGCTCGCGGCAACCGGCCTGGCGCCAAGCGCATGGGCGGCGGATTGGCCGAGCCGGCCGATTCGGCTGGTGGTCGCCTATCCGCCGGGGGGCGGCACCGACGTGGTGGCGCGGCTGTTCGCCGATTACTTCACGAAGGTCATCGGCCAGTCGGTCGTCGTGGAAAACAAGCCGGGCGGGGCGACGATCCCCGCCACGCAGGACGTGATCCGCGCGAAGAACGACGGCCACACCTTGCTGGTCACGCTCGGCTCGTCGGCGACCTCCGGCGCCCATATCAACCGCGTGCCCTACGACCCGCTGACCGATCTGACCGCATTGGCGGAGCTGGGCAAGGCGCCGGTCGTGATGGTGGCGAACAAGGACGCGCCGTTCTCCTCGCTGAAGGAACTGATTGCCTGGTCCAAGGCCAATCCCGGCAAGCCGCTGCATTCCGCGTCGTACGGGCCAGGAACCTCGTCGCACTTCGGGCCGCTGCTGTTCAACCGGCTGTCCGGCACCCATATCGAGCCCGTGCTGTACAAGGGCTCGGCGCCGGCCACGCAGGACCTGGTCGGCGGCGTGGTGCCGTTGATGATCGACGGGCTGACCACGGGGGTGCCGCTCTATCAGGCGGGCAAGACCAAGGTGCTGGCGACCACGATTCCGGAACGTTCCGATCTCGCGCCCGGTGCGCCGACGTTCCGGGAACTGGGATTTGCCGAGATGGAGCAGTTGAGCGGCTATTTCGCGCTGTTCGGTCCCAAGGCCATGCCGAAGGACACCGTCGAGGCGGTATCGGCAGCCGTGCGCAAGGTGCTGGCGGACCCGGCCTATCACAAGCGGCTGGCGGGCGTCGGCGTATTGCCGCCGCAGGCCGTCACGCCGGAGGCCTTTGCCACGCAGATCAAGACCGATCATGCCCGGTGGGGCAAGTTCATCAAGGACATCGGCTTCAAGATCGACGGAACCTGAGCCCCTCCACGATGGCGGGTTTCCCATCCGGGGCGTGGTGCCCTATGCTACGGGCTTTGCGTGGCTTGCCAAGGCAGAGCAAGCACAGCGCAACCCGGCCATCCGGCCCGGTTGCGATCGCCACGCCAGCCTGGAATCAGAGGAATCCGCCTTGAAGGCCGAAAGCAGCGCGTCCACCGTCGACGACTACCAGAACCTGTTCGATCTCGCGCCAGTCTCGTTGTGGCTGGAAGACTATAGTGACCTGAAACGGCATCTCGATGGCCTGCGGGCCGCGGGCATCACCGATCTGCGCGCCTACCTGCATGGCCATCCCGACGAGGTTGCCCGTTGTTCGTCGCTGATGCGCATCGTCAATGTCAACCGCCGCACGCTGGAGCTCTACGGCGCCCGGGATCTCGCCGATCTGGTCGGAAATCTGGACAAGGTGTTCCGCGACGACATGTTCGAGCAGCACGTCGAGGAACTGGTGGACCTGTGGGACGGCCGCGGCGTCTTCGGCGGCCAATCGGTCAATTACACGCTCGATGGCCAGCGTCTCGATATCCAGCTGTCAGGCCGCGTGCTGCCGGGCCACGAGCAGCATTGGGACCGCGTGCTGCTGTCGATCGACGACATCACGCAGCGCCAGCGCGCCGAGCGGGAGCTGCGCAATAGCCAGCAATACGCGCTCGGGCTGTTCGAGCATTCGCCGGTGTCGCTGTGGGTCGAGGACTTCAGCGCGGTCAAGGTGTTGCTCGACGAGGTGCGCGCCGCCGGCATTACCGATTTCCGGACCTTCCTGAACGTCCATCCCGATTTCATCGCGCGCTGCATGCAGGAAATCCGCGTGATCGACGTCAACCAGCAGACCTTGCTGATGTTCAGCGCGCCATCCAAGCCGGTGCTGCTGTCGCGCCTTGGGGACGTGTTCCGCGATGACATGCAGGGGCACTTTGCCGAGCAGCTGGTCGATCTGTGGAACGAGAAGCTGTGGCAGCAGCGCGAGGTCGTCAACTATGCGCTGGACGGCCGCCAGGTCGATGTGTACATGCAATGGTCGGTATTCCCCGGGCACGAGGCCGAATGGGATCAGGTGCTGGTGTCGCTGACCGACATCACCGCGCGCAAGAAGGCCGAGGCCTACGTCGAATTCCTCGGCAAGCACGACGTGCTGACCAAGCTGTACAACCGCGCCTATTACGAGGACGAGCTGGCGCGTCTCGGCCGCAAGGGGCCGTGGCCGGTCAGCGTGATCGCCGTGGATCTGAACGGACTCAAGCAGATCAACGACAACCGTGGCCACGGCGATGGCGATGCGCTGCTGCGCCGTGCGGGAGAGGCCCTGAAGAAGGCGGTCGGCGACGGCTTCTGCATCGCCCGTGTCGGCGGCGACGAGTTCATGGTGCTGCTGCCGGACCGCGACGAACATGCCACGGCCTCGATCGTCGCGCAGATCGAGCAGGTCGTCGAACTGAACAACCAGTTCTATCCGGGCGCGGCGCTGAACTTCGCGATCGGCGCGGCCACCTGTGCGGTCGGCGAGCGCCTGACCGATACGGTCAAGCAGGCCGACGCGCGCATGTATGCGGCCAAGCGGGCGTACTACGAAAAGCTGCGGGCGGAGCGGGAGCGCCGCAGCAACTGAGCCACCCGACCAAGCGCGCCACCAGGCTCAGCGCCAACGTCACCACCAGGCCCACCGCTAAGCCCGGCCGCTAAGCCAAGCCCCGCCGACGGACCCCTCAGTCGCGTTCGCCCATCGCCGGGTCCGACACGAGGTCCTTGCCGGTCTCGATGCGCCCGGCAAAACGGCGGCGGAAGCTGCCTTGCTGGGTAGTCACCGTGAAGTCGTACCAGTTGCCCTGCGAGCCCACCGGCCAGTGCTGGTCCAGCTGCTTGCCGGCGGGGACTTCGAAGGTCCAGGGGCCATCGTTGCGATAGGCGTTCGGCACCACGGTGAAGGTGCAGGCGCTGGCGCCGGCATTGATCATCGTCAGGTAGACCGCCGCGTTGGCGATGTCGTAGCAGACGCGGATCTCCGGCGCGCTGGCACCCGCGGTGCCCAGCGTGCTGACGTCGCCGCGGAAGCTGCGATGAAAGCCATTGGGTCCCAGCACGAACAGGTCGTAGCGGCCTTCGTCGCCAGCAAAGACCTCATAGCGGCCGTCGAGCTGCTTGCCCGGTTCGACGGTGTAGCGGCGCGGCACGCGGTCCAGGTGCAGCCGGTCGTAAACATGGAACACGGCCGCGACCGTTCCGGTATTGCTGAACAGCAGCCACATCGCGCGGCCGCTGGGGTCTTCCCGGCCGCTGACGTGCAGTTCATACGGCAGCGCGCGCGAGGGGCGCGTGCCGGTCGCCTGCGCCGGCATCTGCTGCGCGGTCGTCGGCGGCAGCGGTACCTGGGGCAACTGGCCCTGCGCGGTGCGGATCGCATCGGCGCTGGTCTTGTCCCGCGTTGGCAGCGTCGGCAGCGTCTCGGTATTCGGATTGACGAAGTTGAACGCCGAGAGCAGATCGCCGGCGATCGCGCGGCGGTACGCGCTGATATTCGGCTCCATCACGCCGAAACGGGCTTCGAGGAAGCGCAGCACCGACGTGTGGTCGAACACCTGCGAATTGACCCAGCCGCCGCGGCTCCAGGGCGATACCACATACATCGGCACGCGGGGGCCGGGACCATAGGGCTTGCCGTCGGTGTGATACTCGCCGTCGGTCGCCACCGTCGAGGCGCCGGCCAGCGTGCCGTTGTCGAACGCGGGCGCGCAGGGCGGCGGTACGTGGTCGAAGAAGCCGTCGTTCTCGTCGAAGTTGATCAGCAGCACGGTGCGGCTCCAGACCTCCGGATTGGCCGTCAGCGCGTTGAGCACCTCTTGCGTATACCAGGCACCCTGCACCGGGCTCGACGGCCCGGGATGCTCGGAGTAGGTGGCCGGTGCCACGATCCACGACACCTGCGGCAGCGTTCCCGCCGCGATATCGTCCTTCAGTGCCTGCAGAAAGCCGCCATCCGGCATCGTGTTGCCGATGCCCTTGATCAGCGGGCTGATCGATTCGTCTGCCGGCGTGTAGGGCGGATACGGGCTGCCGTTGGGCAGGTTGCCGCGCGCCGCGTTGGCTTCGCGATATTGCTTGAAGCCCGCCAGCGGATTGTCGGTGAAGTTGTCCGGCAGGTTCTGGTAGACCTTCCAGCTGACACCGGCGGCCTGCAACCGCTCCGGATACGTGGTCCAGCGGTAGCTGATGCTGGTCGCATCGAGCGAATCGCCGCGGTTGTCGATCACCGGGCCACCCATCGCGCCGGTCGGATCGTTGGTGCCGGTCCAGTGGAACAGGCGGTTCGGGTTCGTGCCGCCATGGAACGAGCAGAAGTACGCGTCGCAGATCGTGAAGGCGTTGGCCAGCGCGTACTGGAAATCGAGTTCGGCTTCGGTATAGAAGCCCATCGAATGCGGCTCCTTGTACGTCGGCCACTGGTTCATGCGACCCAGGTCCCAGGCGTCCTGCGCATCGGGATAGCTGTGCGGCGTGCCGCTGACGCGCTGCGCGTTGCCGGCGCTGCTGTCCAGATGGTAGGGCAGCACGATGCGGCTGACGCCATTCTCGGTATAGGTCTGCTCGAAGACGTTGCGCCCGCCGGCAAGCGGAATCGGAAAGCGGTCGCCGAAGCCGCGCACGCCCTTCATCGTTCCGAAATAGTTGTCGAACGAGCGGTTCTCCTGCATCAGGATCACGACGTGCTCGACATCGCGGATGGTGCCGGTGGCGTTATTGGCGGGGATGGCAAGGGCGCGGCGGATCGCAGGCGGGAACGCGGCGAGGGTGGCGGCAGCGGCGGCGCCGGTGCTGGCGATCTTCAGGAATTGACGACGGCTGTTCGATGGCATGGCGAAAGGCGGCTGGGATGGCGGGATGGTACCGGCAGGGCGGCGATCGGGAAACCATTGGCGCCGGCGCCCGAGGCAGCGGGGCGCCGGACAGCCGAAGCCGGCACCGTACCGAACGGCGATGTCAGCGGCATGACGCGGCGATGACAAGGACCACTCCGCAACAGTGCGGGAGTTCGGCGTCGGGTCACAGTGCCGTCATGCAGGCGCACTAGGCTGGCGGGATTTTCCGAAGCCGGAAAAATCTCTCCCCCTTCTTTCCACGCCAGCGAAGGTTCCAATGCAAGCCCTGAGAATGACGAGAGCGCTGTTGGCCGTTCTTCTGACCACCGCCGTGCTGACCGCCTGCGGCGGCGACGACGACAAGCCGGGCGAAACGCCGAAGCCCCCCGAGACGCCCAAGCCGGAACTGCGCTGCGCTCCCTGAGCGCGATCCGCACCCGGCCCTCCGACTCCGCCCACAACAACAAACAGAAATGACCTCCCGCCGCAGATTCCTGCAGGCGAGCGCGGCCGCGGGCTTTTCGGCCGCGGCGCTCGCCGCCTTTCCTCCCAGCATTCGCCGCGCGTTGGCCATTCCGGCCCACAATGCCACCGGCACCATCATGGACGTGCAGCACGTGGTGATCCTGATGCAGGAGAACCGCTCGTTCGACCACTACTTCGGCACGCTGAGCGGCGTGCGCGGATTCGGTGACCGCATCACAATCCCGATGCCGAACGGCCGCAAGGTCTGGCAGCAGGAGCGCGCGAACGGCACGGTGATCACGCCCTACCATCTGGACGGCACCGCCAACAACGCGCAGCGGGTCGCCGGCACGCCGCACTCGTGGAAGGACAGCCAGGAGGCCTGGGATCACGGCCGCATGTCGCGTTGGCCCGTCGCCAAGACCGACACGTCGATGGGCTATTACAAGGAGCAGGAGATCCCGTTCCAGTTCGCGCTCGCCAATGCGTTCACGATCTGCGACGCCTACCACTGCTCGATGCACACCGGCACGGACGCGAACCGGGCCTTCCATCTGACCGGCACCAACGGGCCGGTGCCGCAGAACGTGGCCTTCGTCAACAACGAGTGGGATGCGATCAACGGCATCCCGTCGGACGCGAACGTCGGCTACACGTGGAAGACCTATGCCGAGCGGCTGGAAGAGGCCGGCATCAGCTGGATCAGCTACCAGAACATGCCGGACGAGTGGGGCGACAACATGCTCGGCGCCTTCCAGACCTTCCGCCGCGCCAATCTGGCGTCCGGCTTTCCGGTGTCGAGCGGCGGTGCGCCCGGCGCGCCGTACAACGATACGGGCCAGCCGCTGCCGTATCACGCCTACGATGCGGCGACCGACAACGCCAGCAATCCGCTCTACAAGGGCGTCGCCAACACGCTGCCGGGCAGCCAGCCGGACCAGTATCTCGACGCCTTCAAGCGCGACGTGCGCGAAGGCAAGCTGCCGCAGGTATCGTGGATCAATGCGCCGTCGATCTACTGCGAGCATCCCGGGCCCTCGAGTCCGGTACAGGGCTCGTGGTTCCTGCAGGAGGTCCTCGATGCGCTGACCGCCAATCCGGAGGTCTGGAGCAGGACGGTCCTGATCGTCAATTTCGACGAGAACGACGGCTATTTCGATCACGTGCCGTCGCCGTCGGCGCCGTCGCGCAATCCCGACAACACGTACGCCGGCAAGACCACGCTCAGCGAGGCAGAGTTGGCACCGGAGTATTTCACGCAGCCGCCGCCGCAGGGCAGCACCAGCCAGCCGGCGCCGGACGGCCGCGTCTACGGGCCGGGACCGCGCGTTCCGCTTTACGTGATCTCGCCGTGGAGCCGCGGCGGCTGGGTCAATTCGCAGGTGTTCGACCACACGTCGGTGCTGCGCTTCCTCGAGGCCCGCTTTGGCGTGCAGGAGCCGAACATCAGCCCGTTCCGGCGCGCCGTCTGCGGCGACCTGACCAGCGCCTTCAATTTCAAGACGCCGAATACCGAGGCGTTGCCGACGCTGGCGGGCCGCACCACGCGGGATGCGGCCGACGCGCTGCGCGCCGCGCAGCAGCGGCTGCCGGCCGTGCCGGTGCCGCGCGACATGGCGCTGCCGCTGCAGGCACCGGGCACGCGTCCTTCGCGCGCGCTGCCCTACGAGCTGCATACCAGCGCGCGTTGCCATGCATCGGGCCAGGGGTCGGGCCAGGTCGAGCTGCTGTTCTCGAATACCGGTACGCAGGCCGCCGTGTTCCACGTCTACGACGGCCACAAGCTGGACCGCATCCCGCGCCGCTATATGGTCGAGGCCGGCAAGACGCTGTCCGATACCTGGAACGCCGGGTCCGACAATTTCGGCCGCTACGATCTGTGGGTGCTCGGCCCCAACGGCCACCACCGGCATTTCAAGGGCGACCTGAACCGGCTCGGCGCTGCGCAGGCCGCGCCGGAGATCCGTGTCTGCTACGACATCGCCAACGGCGACGTCTACGTGGACCTGCTCAATCCGGGCGCCGCCGCGTGCCAGTTCGCCATCGCACCGCTGGCCTATCGTGCCGACGGACCCTGGCAGGTCGACGTCGCCGCGGGCGGCACGGCCTCGCGCCACTGGTCGCTGGCCGACAGCGGCCAGTGGTACGACTTCGCGGTGACATGCAGCAGCGATCCGGCCTTCTATCGCCGCTTTGCCGGCCGGGTGGAAACCGGGCGGCATACGGTCAGCGACCCGGCGATGGGCGAGGTCTGACGAGGCGGGTCAGTCATGAGGCGAGTCGCCACGCGAGTCGTCAGGCGAGTCGTCGGGCGAGTCGTCGGGCGAGGCGTCTGGCGAGGCGTCAAGTTAGTCGTCGGGTGCGATGGGCGGCGCGGCTTGCCCGCTCGCTTCCTTCACCCATCGCCATAGCGTCGCGCGGCTGATGCCCAGCCGCTGCGCGGCCTGCTGGCGGTTGCCGCCGCAGGCCGCCAGCACCTCCAGCACCCGCGCGCGAGACGCGGCGTTGGCGCCGGGGCCTGAGCCAACGTCCGAGCGAATGTCCGAGCGAATGTCCGAGCCCCCGCTATCCAACCCATAAAGCTCGGGACAGTCGTGGCGCAATTCGTCGAACGCGATCGCGTCGACGTGCTGCCACTGCGAGAAGAACACGGCCATCCGTTCGCACAGGTTCTCGAGCTCCCGCACATTGCCCGGCCAGCGGTAGGCTCGCAGCCGCTCGCGCAAGGGCGCGAGCAAGGCCGTCGCGTCCAGGTCGCTGTCGAGCCTGTCCAGGCTTCGCCGCAGCAGCACGGTGGCCAGCGCCTCGATGTCCTCCGTCCGCTCCCGCAGCGGCGGGATGCGCAATTGCAGCGTGTTGATCCGATAGTAGAGGTCCTGCCGGAATTGCTTCGCCGCGATCCGCTGCGGCAAGGGCTGGTGGGTCGCCGCGATGATGCGCACGTCGACGGGAATCGGTACGCCGCCGCCCAGCCGCACGATCTCGCGCTCCTGCAGCACGCGCAGCAGCCGCGTCTGCAACGAGACCGGCATGTCGCCGATCTCGTCGAGGAACAGCGTGCCGGTGTGAGCCGCTTCGAACAGGCCGCGCTTGCCGCCGCGGCGCGAGCCGGTGAACGCGCCTTCTTCGTAGCCGAACAGTTCGCTCTCGAGCAGCGCCTCCGGAAAGGCCGCGCAATTGACGGCGACGAACGGCTTGCCGGCGCGCTTGCTGTCGTTATGGATGGCCTGCGCGAACAGCTCCTTGCCGACGCCGCTTTCGCCGGAGATCAGCACGGTCAGGTCGGTCCGCGCGAAGCGCCTGGCGGTTGCGCAGGCCCGTAGAACGGACGGACTGCTTCCGATCAGATTGTCGAAACGATGGCGCGCGGTCGGCTGATGGCGGCGCTGCTGGCTGCGCAGGCTGGCGTCGGCGTCCTGGATATTGCGCGCGTCGTACAGCGTCAGGGCGGCACCGACCGTATCGCCGTGCTCGCGAATCGGCGTGCGATTGGCGATCCAGTCGCGCTGGGCGTAGCGCAGCACGCTGCCGCGCTCCTGCAGCCCGCTGTCCAGCGTGGTCCGCAGCGACAGCGCCGGCTCGATGTCGTCCAGATGCTGGCCGAGCAAGCGGGCGCGCACACGTCCCAGCAGCTTCTCCATCGGCGGATTGACCGCGATCAGGCGATTGTCGCGATCGACCGCCAGCACGGCTTCCTGCAGGTTGTGCAGCACGCCGTTCAGCTGCTCGTAGCGGCCCGCCTCGAGCCGGGCGACACGCGCCAGCTCGATCGCGTCCTCGATGCCCTGGCGCACCGCGCCGAGCGAGTAGGCGAGGCGGCCCTGCAAGCCATACTGCTCGGCCAGCTCCACCACGATGCTCGAGCCGACCACCACTTCGTAGCCGTCGCGGGCCAGCAGTTCGAAACACTGCCGGGCCTCGTCGGGCGTGCGGTAGGCGTACTGCGCCACCTTGATCTTCAGCAGGTCGCGCACCGCATCGAGCTCCGGGATGCACGCGCCGTACATCACCACGCCGACCTTGGACGAGATGCGCCGCGCGTTGAGCAGCGCCAGCAGGATGTCGAAGCCGGACAGCTTGATGGTGGCGACCGGTGCCACCACCGCGTTGCGCAGGATGGTGGCGTTGGCGCCGGCGCTGATCAGCGCGTCGGTCGAGCCGTCGCGGATGCGCTCGCGCGCGGCGTCGAGGGCCGCCTCGAACGAGGCGTTGACCACCTCGATCTCGGCCCGGTCCGCGTATTCGTCCAGCACGGTCATCGCGAACCGGCTCAGGTGCTTGTAGCTGATGAAGCAGAGCCGCGGCCGGGTGCCGCGGTCGTTCGGGGTGTTGCGCATGGTCTCCTCGCCGGCGGTCTGCGCGCTTCGTCCCGCCTCGAAGCTCAGGCCGCGCGCTTTCGCCGTGTTTCATCGATGTCTCGCCAGTGTTTCATGAAACGGTGAAACGCGAGTAGCAGAATGAATTATCCAAAATAATCAATGGCTTATCTCGCGCCGCAAAGGTGGCATGGGGCTTGCGGAACAAGCCGCATGCTACCGACGGAGGAAAGAATGCAGGCGCTCAGCCATATCACCGTGCTGGATTTGACCCATATGCTGTCGGGCCCGTACGGCACGATGCTGCTGGCCGATCTCGGCGCGCGCACCATCAAGGTCGAGCCGCCCGGCGCCGGAGAGGGGACGCGGCGGCTGCTGGCCGAGAGCGAGGACTATGCGCGCGACGGCATGGGCGCCTACTTCCTGACGCTGAACCGCAACAAGGAAAGCGTCTGCATCGACCTGAAGTCCGACGCCGGCCGCGCGGTGTTTCTCGATCTGGTGCGCCATGCCGATGTGGTGTTCGACAACTTCAGCGCCGGCGTCACCGAGCGGCTGGGTATCGATCATGCCGCGCTGTCGCAGGTCAATCCGCGCATCGTCACCTGCTCGGTGACGGGCTTCGGCCAGACCGGCCCGGACCGGCAGCAGCCAGCCTTCGACCAGGTCGTGCAGGCGATGGGCGGCGGCATGTCGATCACCGGCATGGCCGATGGACCGCCAGTGCGCAGCGGCATTCCGATCGGCGATCTGGGCGGCGGCGTGTTCGGCGCGATTGGCGTGCTGGCGGCGCTGGCCGAGCGCGAGCGCAGCGGCGTGGGACAGCACGTCGATATCTCGATGCTGGATGCGCAGATCTCGCTGCTGAACTACATGGCGACGATGCATCTGATGTCGGGCATCGTGCCGGAGCGGATCGGCAACAGCCATTTCGTGCACGTGCCGTACAACACGTATCCCACCCGCGACGGCCACATCATCATCGCCTGCATCGGCGATGCGTTCTTCGAGCGCTTCCTGAGCGTGATCGACCATCCGGAGTTGCGCCGCCCGGAATATCTGCGCCAGCCGGGCCGCTACGCCGACAAGGACCGCATCGACGCGATCATCGGCGATGTGCTGCGCGGCGAATCGTCGGCATATTGGCTCGACCGGCTGCGCCAGGCCCGCATTCCGTGCGGCCCGGTCAATGACTTCGCCCACGCGCTGCGCGAACCGCAGGTGCTCGGCCGCGACATGGTGGTCGAGGTCGAGCTCAAGACTGGCGAGACGGTGCGCATGCCCGGCAATCCCGTCAAGCTGTCGCGCGCGGCCGCGCCGGCGTACAGCTGTCCGCCCGCGGTCGGCGAGCACACGGAGGCCGTGCTGCGCGATCTGCTCGGCTACGACGCCGATCGGCTGGACCGGTTGCGCGCCGCCGGCGCGGTCGCATGACGGAGGCAACGACGATGGAACAGGAAACGATCGTCATCACCGATGTCGCGCCACGCGATGGCCTGCAGAACCAGGCCGTGGCGATTTCGACCGAGGGAAAACTGGAGCTGGTCCGCCGCCTTGCCGCGGCCGGTGTGCGCAGCGTCGAGGCGACCAGCTTCGTCTCGCCCCGCGCGGTACCGCAGATGGCCGATGCGGCCGACGTGGTGGCCCGCTTGCGCGGGGAGCTGCCCGATCTGCGCCTGTCGACGCTGGTGCCGAACCGCAAGGGACTGCAGCGCGCGCATGCCGCTGGCGCGCCGGAGATCGCCGTGGTGCTGTCCGCGACCGAGACCATGAACCTGCGCAACATCAATATGGATCTGGCGCAGGCCACCGCGGTCAGCGAAGAGACGCTTGCCCACGCACGCGAGCTCGGCCTGCGCACGCGCGCCTATGTCGCAGTCGCCTTTGTCTGTCCGTTCGAGGGCGAGGTGCCGCTCTCCACCGTGGTCCGGCTGGCGCAGCGCATGCGCGAGGCCGGTGCGCAGGAGATCGTGATTGCGGACACCATCGGCGCCGCCGCACCGGCCGGAGTCAAGGCGCGCTTTGCCGCGCTGGCCGACACCATCGAGATCGACCGGCTCGCGGTCCATCTGCACGACACGCGCGGCCTCGGTGCCGCCAATGCGTGGGCCGCGCTGGAAGCGGGCGTGCGGCGCTTCGACGCCAGCGTCGGCGGCATCGGCGGCTGCCCCTTCGCCCCAGGCGCGGCCGGCAATCTGGCGACCGAGGACCTGGTGTTGATGGCGGAGCAGAGCGGCTTTGCCACGGGTATCGCGCTGGAGGGCCTGCTCGATGCCGTCGGTTATGCGGAGTCGCTGCTGGGACGTCCGTTGGGCGGGCGATCCAGCGCATGGCTGCGGCGCCGGTACGGGGCTGAACCGGTGACATGAGTCCGCCGTCCGGATTCACGCCACAGCCCCAGCAAGCCCCGACAAGCACAACAAGCACAACAAGCACAACACACGACGAACACAACAGGAGACAACCGATGCTGAACCATCGCTGGATGCGCGCGGCCATGATGACCGTGGCCTGCCTGGCCACCGCCGCGCCTTGGAGCCACGCCGCCGCGAAATGGCCCGACAAGCCCGTCACGCTGATCGTGCCTTATGCCCCAGGCGGTGGCACCGATATCGTCAGCCGGCTGGTGGCGCAGAAGCTGTCGGAGCGCTGGGGCCAGTCGGTGGTGGTCGAGAACCGCTCCGGCGCCAACGGCGTGATCGGCACCGGCCACGTCGCCAAGTCGGCGCCGGATGGCCACACCTTGCTGATGGTGGTCGGCTCGCACGCGATCAATCCGGTGCTGATGAAGAGCCTGCCGTATGACACCGCCAAGGGCTTCACGCCGATCACGCGGCTGGCGGTGTCGCCGATGGTGCTGGTGGTCGCCAAGTCGAGCCCGTACAAGACGCTGAACGATCTGGTCGAGGCCGCGCGCAAGCAACCGCTCGGCGTGGGTTATTCGGAGGGGCAGACCCGACTGACCGGCGAGCTGCTGCGCCAGGTCGGCAAGCTGCAGACGATCCCGGTGTCGTACAAGGGCGGGGCGCAGATCATGGTCGACATCATCGGCGGCCATCTCGCCTCGGGCTTTACCAGCGTGCTGACCGCCTTGCCGCACGTCAACGGCGGCAACCTGCGCGTGATCGGCGTTGCCGCGGACGAGCGCATGCCGATCTTCCCCGACGCGATGACGTTCAAGGAAGCCGGCCTCGAGGGCGTGCAGTCGCTGAACTGGTATGGCCTGTTCGGACCCGCCGGCATGCCCGCGGCCACGGTCGAACAGATCCACCGCGACCTGCGCGAGGTCACGGCCGACCCCGCGGTCGCCAAGCAGATGCGGGACCAGGGCGCCGCCATCGTGCTGACTCCGCCGGACGCGTTCCGCGCGTTCATCGGCAGCGAGACGCAGAAGTGGGCCGAAGTGGCACGCCGCGGCGGCATTCGCCCCGAGTAGCGCAGCGCGGACGCAACGACCCGCGATATAACGAGCAGGAGGAGACAAGATGCAACGCCGCAAACTGATTCAGGCGCTGGGGGCCGCCGTGCTGGCGCTCGCCGCGGGGCCGGGCTCCAACGCCCTGGCCCAGGACTATCCGGCGCGGCCGATCCGGCTGATCGTGCCGTTCGCTCCCGGCGGGGTCTCGGACACCAGCGCGCGCGTGATCGCCGACAAACTGGGCCAGCGGCTCGGCCAGCAGGTCGTGGTCGACAACCGTCCGGGGGCGTCGGGCAATATCGGCACCGCGATGGCCGCGCAGGCGGCGCCGGACGGGTATACGCTGTTGCTCGGCTTCGACGGCACCATGGTGATCAACCCGCATGTGTTCGCCAAGGTCCCGTTCGACACGGTCAAGGATTTCGTGCCGATCAGCAAGATCGGCGATGCCGCGCTGATCCTGATCACCCATCCGTCGGTGCCGGCGAAGAACCTGAGCGAGCTGGTGGCGTACTCGCGAACCATCTCGGCGGGCCTGTCCTATGGCAGCGCCGGCACCGGCAGCACGCCGCATCTGGCCGGCGAACTGCTGAAGGCGCGCACCGGGCTGAACATGGTCCACGTGCCCTACAAGGGCGGCGGACAGGCCATGGGCGATCTGGTCGGGGGCACGCTGCCGGTGCTGTTTACCGCGGTGGCCGGCGCGCAGCAATACGTGAAGAACGGCAAGGCCAACGCGATCGCGGTGTCCGCTGCGAAGCGCGTGCCGTCGCTGCCGGACGTGCCGACGCTGGCGGAGTCGGGCGTGCCCGGTTTCGTCAGCGACTCATGGGTAGGGCTGCTGGCGCCGGCCCATACGCCGAAGGAGATCGTCGACAAGCTGGCGCGCGAGCTCAATGCAGTGGTCAATATGCCCGATACCCGTGAGCGGCTGGCGACGCTGGGGATCGTGCCGTCGGGCAATACTTCGGAGGCCTTCGCCAGCGAGATCCAGAACGACCTGAAGAAGTACAGCGAGATCGTCAAGACCGCGAAGATTCGCGTGCAGTGAGGGCTTGCGCGTCGGCGAAGCGATCGGTCGCGGCGATCAGCTGATCGAGGATGCCCGGCTCCGTCCACGCATGGCCGGCGCCCTCGATCAGATGGAAATCGGCCTGCGGCCAGGCCTGGTGCAACGCATAGGCATAGCGCGCGGGGCATGGCATGTCATAGCGGCCATGCACGATGACGCCGGGAATGCCGGCCAGCTTGTGCGCATCGCGCAGCAGCTGGCCTTCTTCCAGCCAGCAGCGGTGCGTGAAGTAGTGGTTTTCCAGCCGCGCAAACGCCAGCGCGAAATGGCCGTCGTCGTGCCTGGCGGCGATCGCCGGATCGGGCAACAGCGTAATCGTCTCGGCTTCCCACACGCTCCATGCGCGCGCGGCTTCAATTTGGCGGGCCTTGTCGTCGCCGGTCAGCAGCTTGCGGTAGGCCGCCATCATGTTGCCGCGCTCGGCCTCGGGCACTGGCGCCTGGAAACGTGCCCACTTGTCGGGGAACATCTCCGACACGCCATATTGGTAGTACCAGTCGAGCTCCGCCTGAGAGACCGTGTAGATGCCGCGCAGCACCAGCTCGCTGACGCGCTCGGGATGCTTCTGCGCATAGGCCAGCGCCAGCGTCGAACCCCACGAGCCGCCGAACACCAGCCAGCGTTCGACACCGGCCAGCGCGCGCAGCCGTTCGATGTCGTCGACCAGATGCCAGGTCGTATTGGCTTCTAGCCCGGCATGCGGTGTCGAGCGGCCGCAGCCGCGCTGGTCGAACAGCAATACGTCATAGCGTGACGGATCGAACAGGCGCCGATGGTCGGGCGAGATGCCGCCGCCTGGCCCGCCGTGCAGGAACACCGCCGGCTTGGCGCCGGGCGTGCCGGCACGCTCGTAGTAGATGACGTGGCCATCGCCGACATCGAGCGTGCCGGTCTCGTAGGGTTCGATTTCGGGATAGAGCGTGCGCAGCGAGGGCATGGATGCGGTCTCCGAGGAGGAATACCGCAGTGTACCGGGGGCGAACGCCCCCAACAGCCTCGACGGCCGCCACAGCCGCAACAGCGGCCCCAGCGCCCCCAGCGGCCCCCAATGGCGACAGCTGACACAGCCGCGGCAGGCCCCAGGATCAGGCCGCCATCGGCGCCGCGCCAAGCCAGATCAGCAGCGCCCCTGCTGCGATCAGCACGATTCCGGACAGGCGCGCCACCTGCAAGCCCTCGGGCCCCACTTTCTCCAGCAGCACGAGCAGGGCCAGCGCGGCGACCCAGGCCAGCGCCATCACGCCGGTCACGAACAGTACGCCCATCAGCGCCCAGCAGCAGCCCAGGCAGAACGCGCCATGCCGCATGCCCATCGTCAGTGCACCACGCTTGCCGTCGCGCCAGTTCGTCATCAGGAAGCCGAGCGGGCTGCGGCAGTGGGTCAGGCAGGCCCGCTTCCATGGCGTCAGCTGGTAGAGGCCCGCCGCGCAAAGGATCGCGCCAGCGGCCACGCGGCTCGACATCGCCATCGCCGGCGACAGCAGCAGGGCCTCGTGCAGGGCCCATTGCACGAGTGTCATGGCCGCGCTGAAAGCGGTCCAGACGGCCAGATAGCCAAGCCCGAAGCAGACCACCGTCGCCGGCAGCCTGCGGTTCTCCCGCCGGCGTTGCAGTCCGGCGTAGATCAGCACCACCGGCGCGGCGGCCGGCGCCATCATGCCGATCATCATGACGACCCACATTGCGAAGGTGTAGAGCAGGTCCGCGGCCGTCCAGGGCATCGGCATGTCCTTGCCCATGCCCATGCCGGCCATCATGGCGTCGTGATCCGCAGTGGGGGGCATCGACCGGTCCAGATGGATCAGATAGCCCCACGCAAGCGCCGCTATGGCGAGCATGCAGGCCCAGCCGAACAGCCGGTCGCGCCGCTGCAATGCGCCGTACCGGGCGGCGTCCCGACCGCCGTCTCTACCGCCGTCCCGATCGTTGCCCCGATCGTTGTCCCGAACGCCGGCCGGTAGCGGCACCGCGCCGGCGGGCTCAGGCTCCCTGCCAGGAGAATGGCGCATATTGGCCATTGTTGCGGCCGCTGTCGTCGTCCCAGACCAGGCCCAGCGCATGGACGTGGCTGCGTGCGGGGCGCGCCAGCGCGACGCGGTCCGCGGCCGGGTGGCCGGTGTTATCCAGATGGATCGGCTCGGTCGCATTCGGATTGATGCCCATCACGCCTTCGGCCGCCATGTCGACCAGGTTCGGCGCGGTGACCGACCAACTGCGGCTGTTGCGGTCGAAGCGGATCTGCGCCGATTCCACCCCGGCGAACGAGCCGACCAGCGGGGAGAGCGCCGCAATCGGCCCGCCCGCGGCTCCGCTGGCAATCGCGGTGATCGCATCACGCTGTGAGGCATCGGCGCGTTCGTCGACGATCACGCCGACGGACCAGTTGCCCTTGCCCATTTCCTCTGGCGTCGACCCCAGCACGATAAAGCCGAGCCCATCGAGCGACACCTCGCCATATCGGCCCTGCTCGATCTGGAAGCCCATGGCGAAGATGCAGTGCCCCTTGGTGGGCGGCGCGGCCAGCTGTCCCGGCAGGCACGGGCAGATGAAGTCGCAGTTGCAGGTCTCGTAATACTGACCCTCGATGTTCCAGTTGGGCGTGGCCATGGTTTGCCTCCTTGCCTTGCGTCCCGGACCGCACTCGCGTACCGCGGTGGAGCGGGCGGTACGCGGCGTCTCGGTTTCGCGGGTAGCGATTCACTGGAATATAGGTGAGCGGGCGGGGGATGCCGGCGGGGCCGGCAAAGTCAGTGATTTTTGCCTCAGGATGGCGGGCGAGAGCGGCGGTGCGGGGAAGGTGGCAGTGCGGGGAACGGCGGCAGTGCAGGGAAGGCGCGGGTGCGGGGAGGCGCGGAGCGGGGAGGCGCGGAGCGGGGAGGGGAGGCGGAGAACGGAGAACGGAGAACGGAGAACCGGGAACGGGGAACGGGGAACGGGGAACGGGGAACGGGGAACGGGGAACGGGGAACGGGGAACGGGGAACGGGGAACGGGGAACGGAGAACGGGGAACGGGGAACGGGGAACGGGGAACGGGGAGGCGGGGAATGGGGAGGCGGAGAGATGGGGCGCCGGTGCCGCCGGCGGGGCGGCGGCACCGGGATCATGCAGGCGTCGGCGAGACGCCCGGCGAAGCTGCGCTGCGGCTTATTCCACCGTTGCGCCGGACTCCTGCACGATGGTCTTCCACTTCTTGTAGTCGGACTGGACCAGATCGGCGAACTGCTTCTGCGACATCAGCTTCGGCTCGGCGCCCTGCTCGTGAATCGCCTGGATCATCGCCGGCGTGGCGAGCTGCTTGTTCACTTCGGCGGCCAGCTTGTCGACCACCTCGCGCGGCGTTTTCGCCGGCGCGAAGATGCCGTACCACGTGCTGACGTCGACCTGCTTGTAGCCGCTTTCGGCCAGCGTGGGCACATCCGGCAGCGAGGTGCTGCGCGTGGCCGAGGTCACGGCCAGCGCGCGCAGCTTGCCCGCCTTGATCTGCGCCATGGCCGACGGCACCGAGGCCACCATCAGGTCCACGTTGCCGGCGATGGCGTCCATCATCGCGGCGTTCGAGCCCTTGTACGGCACGTGCAGCAGCTTGATGCCCGCGGCCTGGCTGAAGATTTCCGCGGCCAGATGAATGGTCGTGCCATTGCCCGGCGAGCCGTACTTGATCGAGCCGGGCGCGCGCTTGGCGGCGGCCACTACGTCGGCGATGTTCTTGAACGGCGAATTGGCCGGCGCGACGATCATGATCGGTGTGTAGGCGACATGCGTCACCGCGACCAGGTCCTTGCTCGGGTTGTACTTGACCGTCTTGTACAGCCACGGGGCCACGACGAGGTTGTCCTTCTGGCCCATCACCAGCTCGTAGCCGGTCGGCGCCGCGCGCACGACCTCGGCAATGCCGATGGTGCCGCCGGCGCCCGGGCGATTGTCCGGCACCACGGTCCATTTGGCGCTCTGGGTCAGCTGATTGGCGACGAGGCGGGAGAGGATATCGGTGCCGCCGCCCGGAGGGAACGGAATCACCAGTCGGATCGGCTTGGCAGGCCAGGCCGTGTCGGCCTGCACCGGGGCGACGGCGGCCATGCCGCAGGCCGCCAGAAGGGCGAGCAACGCCTTCTTCATCGTCTGTCTCCTTGTTTGGGATGTCCCGAACCAGTCGTGTTGCTGGCTTGTCGCGGCCGGATGGCGCCGGTCCCGCTGGGCTGGAGCAAGTCTAGAGGGCGGGAGTGGAGCGGGCGAAGTCATATTTTCAGAGACCAGATATGCGTTTTAAAAATAGCGGAGGTTACCACTAACGGCGGTGGGAGGGAGATGGAGGGGTCTAAGGGAGGCCTATCGCGGGCGCTGAAGGGGGTAGGGAACGGGCAGCCGCAATCGCCCGAAGCGCCCGGCGCATGCAGGGCTTCGCCGCGCGTCCTAAACGGATCAGCTGGACGCCTGGCAGGACCGGGCCTTGGAGGCGGCGTGCCTGGATGACGTATTTCGCGCCTGAACCGCGCAAATGAGCCGCGAGAACGCGTAGGGCCGAGACTGGCCACAGGGCGATGCCCTTCCTTCAGCCTCGGCCGCGTCGGCAAAGATTCAGAAATCCACTTTCTGCCCCGGCTCCGGCACGATGACGCGGGTCGCATCCGTGGCGCCCAGCGCCGCGGTGAACTCCGCCGGCGTGCCGCGCAGCATGGGGCTGGTCAGATAGTGGATCGGGATCGCATACCGGGGGCGGATCATCTCGCGCACGGCGATCGCCGCCTCGCGCGGCCCCATGGTGAAATGCCCGCCAATGGGGATCAGCACCAGGTCCGGTTTGTAGAGCTCCGCCACCAGCCGCATGTCGGCGAACAGGCCGGTATCGCCCATGTGCCAGATGCGAAAGCCGTTCTCCATCTCGATGATGTAGCCCACCGGCTCGCCGCCGTAGTGGACCTCGTCCTTGCCCGAGCTCGGGTTCTTCCAGACCAGCTCGGAAGAGTGCTCGGCATGCACGGCGGTGATCTTCGGACCGTTGGCACCGAAGGGCGCGACCGTACCGCTCTTGCCGAAGCGCTGCGACAGGTTGGCCGGCACCATGCCGAGGCTGACGAGCGTCTGCCCCATGCCGCCACCGTTGTAGATCGGTGCGTTATGCATCTTCGCCAGCGCCGGCGCATCGCCCAGGTGGTCGCCATGGGCATGCGTGACCAGGATCAGATCGACCTTGCCGAGCGTCTGCAGCTGCTTGAATGGGGCGGGCGTCTTGGGGTTTCCCGTCAGCCAGGGATCGATCACGATGACCTTGCCGCCGGGCGTCGTGATGCGCGTGGCGGCCTGGCCCAGCCACAGGACCTCGGTTTTGCCTGCGGCAGTCTGGCCCGCGGCGGACGGCAGGAGGGCCGGTGTGGAGGCGGACGTCGCGGTGGGGGCGGTCGGGCCTGTAGGCGCGGTGGCGCATGCACCGAGCAACGTCAGCAGGGCGGCGAGCAGAAGGGGGCGCGCTTGTGGCATGGCTTCCTCCGGGCGTGGTGGGCGAGGACGACGTGGGCGCAGGCGTGATGCGAACCAAAGCGACTGCCAAGCGGCAGTATTGGTACGCGCCATGGCGGTGTCAACCTGACGGGGACTCGCTCGTCTTCTCCGCCCGGCCAGCGCCCGCTCGGTACATCGATGATCTCCGTATCCTCCAAGGTCCCGAATAGCGCCACCAACAAATATCAAAATATTTGAATAACAAGGCCAAACCACCGTACTTCTTCAGGCTCGGCGGACCTCTATAGTTCAGCACATGGACAACGCGACGGCGCAACAAACCCAAGCGCGGCAGCGTCCGGATCGATTCAAATCTGCTGACTAATAAAGGAGAAAGCCATGCCCAAGAACGCCACCCTGAAGATCGCCTCCGCTCTGCTGCTGTCGCTCGCCGGTGCCGGGATCGCGCAGGCCGCGACGGTCCCCGCCGACAAGTACGGTTACGAGTTCCGCACGCCGCAGACGTTCACCGATGGTGCCCGCACCTTCGACGTGCATAGCGATGGCGCCCGCAGCTTCGACCCGTACACGCAGGGCGCCCGCAAGGCCGACCCCTATGTCGACGGCGCGCGCAAGGTCGCCGGCCTGGATCGCGTGGGCGTCTCGGCCACGCCCGGTCGGGCCGCAGATGCGTACACGGACGGCGCCCGCGGCTTCGATGCCTTCAGCGAAGGCGCGCGCGGCTTCAATCCCTACCTCGACGGCGCCCGGGCCCAGGCCTGATGCCGGGCGGGGCGACCGGGTACACCCCGCCGCACTCGCTGTCCAAGGGGCAAGAGCGGATACTGGCGAAGGCGGCGGCGAGTTAGTGGGACGTGGTGACGATGTAGCCGGCCAGACAGCGGCGAAGCAGGCCGCTCAACTGCGCCCCATCAGCCGCCGGCCGCTGCCCACCGTCAGCGCCGCCAACACCAGCAGCACCGCGCCGCCGATCAAGGTCGCAGCGATGGAGATGCGGTCCAGCAGCATGCCGCCGAACGCGGCGCCCAGCATGATCGCCAGCTGGATCGCCGCCACCATCAGGCCGCCGCCGCTCTCGGGCTCGTCCTCGATGCCGCGGGACAGCCAGGTCGACCAGCAGACCGGGATCGCGGCGTTCAGCGCGCCCCATGCCACCATCGCGACAGCAACCGCCCAGAAGCTGTGCCCGAACGCCAGCATGGCGACGGTCGCGGCCGCCAGCGCCAAGGGCAGCCCCATCAGCAGCCGATACAGCGAGCGGCCCACCCACGCCGAGGCGAAGTACGTCCCGATAAAGCCCGCGACGCCGAGCCCCAGCAACAGCAGCGACAGCTCTGGCACGGTGACCTGCGTGTAGCGCTCCAGGAACGGCCGGAAGTAGGTGAAGGCCGCGAAGGCCCCGCCGAACGTCAGCATCACGGCGACCATCGCGATGGCAACATGCGGGCGCCCCAGCAGCCGGAAGACCTTGCCGACCGGATTGGTGGCCCGCGGCGGCATCGACGGCAGGCTGAACCATTGCCAGAGCAGATTGGCGAGCACGAACGGCACCAGTACCCAGAACACGCCGCGCCAGCCGATGATGCCGCCCAGGTAGCTGCCGATCGGTGCGGCAAACGCCGTGGCCATCCCATTGCCGGTGTACATGATGCCGAGCGCCTTGGGTACGTCGGCGGCTGGCACCAGCCGCATGATGGTCGCGGTCGCCAGGGCCCAGAAGCCGCCGATGGTGATGCCCAGCAGCCCGCGCGCCACCATCAGCACCGCGAAGTTCGGCGCGATTGCGATCAGCACCAGCGAGGCCAGCATGACGCCGGTCAGCGCCATCAGCACGCGGCGGCGGTCGAAGCGGCCGGCGACCGTGGCGATGAACAGGCTGGCGATGACGGCGAACAGGCCGGAAATCGAGATGGCTTGTCCCGCCATCCCTTCGGTGGCATGCAGGTCGGCGGCGATCGGCGTCAGCAGGCTGATCGGCATGAACTCGGAGGCGATCAGCATGGCCACGCACATGGTCATCGTGCCGATGGCGCTCCAGCGCTCGCGGCGGGAGGAAGCAAGGGGCAGGGCTGCGGAATTTGTCACGGTATCGAAGCGCATCGACGTCTGAATATCAATCCACGAAGGCGTGACGAGCCCTTGCGGCCGTTCGGCGCAATGGCGGGCACGTCGGAGGGCACGTCGGAGTAAAAGGGGGCCCCGCGCAGGTCAGCGTGACCTGCGCGAGGGGCGATCGGGACGGCGATCGGGACGGCGATCGGAGCGGAAAGCGCGGCGCTTACGCGACCGTGCGGACGGGCAGGCTGCGGATGCGTTTACCGGTGGCCGCGAAGATCGCGTTGCACAGCGCGGGCGCCACGGGCGGCACCGGGGGCTCGCCGACGCCGCCGGGCGGCGTGTCGTGGCTGCCGTTGACCAGGTGGGTGCGGATCACGCGCGGCGAGGCGTGGTGGCGCAGCACCTCGTAATCGTGGAAATTGCTCTGCTTCACGCGTCCTTTCTCGAAGCTGATCTCGCTGGTCAGCGCCAGGCTCAGGCCCATGATGGCGCCGCCTTCCATCTGCGCGCGGATGCGCTCCGGGTTGATCTGCGGCCCGCAGTCCATCGCCATGTCGACGGCGACGACCTGCACCTCGCCCTTGTCGTTCACGGCGACCTCGACCACCGTGGCCGTGTAGCTCATGAAGCTGTAGCAGAAGGCCAGGCCCAGGCCATGCCCGCGCGGCAGCTTGCGGCCCCAGCGCGCGCCGCGGGCGGCGGCCTCGATCACGTCGCGCAGCCGGCCGGTGTCGTAGGGATAGCGCTCCGGCGACTCGGTGTAGTTCCAGGTGTCCGCCATGGTGCGCGGATCGATCTTGCGTGCCGGGCCGATCAGGTCCAGCGCGAACTGCTTGTGGTCCTTGCCGGCGCGATGCGCCAGTTCGGCAATGAAGCACTGCGCGGCAAAGGCATGCGGGATATTGGCGACCGAGCGGAACCAGCCGATGCGGGCGTGGGCTTCGACCTCGGCGGTCTCGACCCGGACGTTCGGAATCCGGTACGGCATGTTGATGGCCGACATGCCCGACTCGAACAGCTGCTGGCCCTTGGCGCCCTGCGTAAACAGCGAGCCGATGGTCGGCGCCGCGCTGCGGTGCAGCCAGGTCTGCGGCCTGCCGTCCTTGCCGACCACGGCTTCGATCCGCTCCACCGACACCGTGTGCAGGTAGTCGTGATGGATGTCGTCCTCGCGCGTCCATACCAGCTTGACCGGCGTACCCGGCATGGCCTGCGCGACGATCGCGGCCTCGTCGACGAAATCCGGCTTGGACTTGCGGCCGAAGCCGCCGCCCAGCAGCAGCACGTTGACTCGCACGTCCTTGGGCTCGAGCTTGAGCCGCTTGGCCACGGCGGTCTGCGCGGCAACCGGATTCTGGATCGACGTCCATACCTCGGCGGACTTGCCGCTGACGCGCACGGTGGCAACCGGAGGCTCCATCGAGGCGTGGGCCAGATGGGGGACGTAGTATTCGGCGGCGTAGCGCTCGGCTTCGGCGCTGTTGTTCCAGGCGGCCGGCGCATCGCCTTCGTTGCGCACCACCTTGCCCGGTTGCCGCGCGGCGGCCTCCAGCGTGCGGCGATACGCGGCGGAGTCGTAGCCGGCGTTGGGCCCATCGTCCCAGTCGATCTCGAGCGCGGCACGGCCCTGCATCGCGGCCCAGGTATTGCGCGCGACCACGGCGACGCCGCCCAGCGGCTGGAAGGCCGGCGCGCCGCTGAACGGCGGGATTTCGACGACCTTCAGCACGCCCGGTACGGCCAGCGCCTTCTCGGCGCGGACGGCCCGCGCCTTGCCGCCAACCACCGGCGGCCGTGCCACCACGGCATAGACCATATTCGGCAGGCGCACGTCCATGCCGTAGGTGGCCTGACCCTTGCCGATCGCTTCCAGATCGACCATCCGCACGCGGTCCTTGCCGATGTAGCGGAACTGGTCTGGCGTCTTCAGCTTGAGCGTGCCCTCGGCAGGGACCGGCTGCTTCGCGGCGTCGGCGGCAAGCTCGCCATAAGGCAGGCGCCGGCCCGTCGGCAGGTGCACCACTTCATGCCGTTGCGCGCGGACCTCGCCGACCGGCACGGCCCAACGCGCGGCGGCCGCTGCTTCCAGCATCTGCCGTGCCGCCGCACCGACGCGCCGCATCGGCATCAGGAAGTGCCGCACGCTGCGGGACCCGTCGACGTTCTGGTTGCCGTAGCGGGTCTCGTTGGCCTCGGCCTGCACCACCTTGACGCGGTCCCAGTTCGCCTCCATCTCGTCGGCGACGACCATCGGCAGGCTGGTTCGCACGCCGGTGCCCATCTCGGCGCGGTGCGCGACGATGGTCACCGTGCCGTCCGCGCCGATCGAGACGAACACCAGCGGGTCGGACACCGTGCCGCCGGGCATGGAGTCGGCGCCGTATTTCTTCGGCGCGTCGTCGTCCGCGTGCGCCAGGCCAATGACGCCAATGACGCCATTGGCGCCGACCGCCAGCGACAGCGTGCCGAGCAGCGTTCCCTGCAGGAAGCCGCGGCGGGACAGGTCCGGTGCCTGGATCGAGTCGTTGTCGCGCATCACTTGCCTCCCTTGGCCAGGGCGCCGGCCGCCTGCTTGATGGCGGCGCGGATTCGCGGATAGGTGCCGCAGCGGCAGATATTGCCGCTCATCGCCTCGTCGATCTGGCGCTCGCTGGGGGCCGGCGTGGCCTTCAGCAGGCTGACCGCGGACATGATCTGCCCGGCCTGGCAGTAACCGCACTGCGCGACGTTGTTCTCTACCCAGGCCTTCTGCACCGCGCGGCCGACGCGATCGGCTTCCACGCCCTCGATCGTCGTGATGGCGTGCCCGTCCGCCGCGGAGACCGCGGTGATGCAGGCGCGAATCGGCGAGCCGTCCATATGCACCGTGCAGGCGCCGCACAGTGCCATGCCGCAGCCGAACTTGGTGCCGGTCATGCCCAGCTCATCGCGCAACACCCACAGCAGTGGGGTGTCGCCCGGGACGTCGACTTCCTTGATC
Organism: Cupriavidus sp. R6-3; assembly: GCF_059772245.1. Taxonomy (NCBI): domain Bacteria; kingdom Pseudomonadati; phylum Pseudomonadota; class Betaproteobacteria; order Burkholderiales; family Burkholderiaceae; genus Cupriavidus; species Cupriavidus sp. R6-3. The sequence goes on along the minus strand of NZ_JCBAJO010000007.1, from coordinate 26,345 downwards.
TGACCGTTCAATTGGAGGCGTGCCATGGTGCAATAGGGGAGTAATGGAATGGGGGTGGGTTTTTTATTCGGCGGCGAGCCTGCAGCCGGGCTGCGCGTCAGCGCAATGATATTCGGTTATTTGGAATGGATCATTACGCCAATCGGCAAGCACTCATGTATTGTATTCATCAATGTTTTCCCCTGCAGGGGACGACGAAGACGATATTCCGCTATCCCGCCATCCCGCTATCCGTATGGAATGCGGGCAGTCACCGCAACGGCAATTGCAACCGCAAACCCCAACCGCAGCTCGCATGGCACGCGATAACATCAACGACATTCTCGCCTTTCTGGCCGTCGCCCGGGAACGCAGCTTCACGCGCGCGGCCGCCAGGCTCGGCGTCTCGCAATCCGCGCTCAGCCATACCATCCGCGCGCTGGAGACGCGGCTGGGCGTGCGGCTGCTGACCCGCACCACGCGCAGCGTATCGCCGACCGAGGCCGGTGAACGGTTGATCCAGACCGTGGCGCCCAGGCTGGAAGAGGTCGAGGCCGAAATTTCCGCGGTCAGGGAATTGGGCGACAAGCCGATCGGCACCGTGCGCATCACGGCGATCGATCATGTCATCGACAATATCCTGATGCCGCGACTGTCGAGCCTGCTGGCGGCCTATCCCGAATTGCGCGTCGAAATGAATTCGGACTACCGGATGGTCGATATCGCGGCCGAGCAATACGATATCGGCGTGCGCTGGGGCGACCAGATCGCCAAGGACATGATCGCGGTGCGGCTGACGCCGGATGTACAGATGATGATCGTCGGCGCGCCGGACTATTTCGCGGCGCACGGCGAACCACGCTCTCTCGAAGACCTGCTCAGGCACAACTGCATCACGCTGCGGCTCAGCGGCGGCGGCTTGTATGCCTGGGAGCTCCGCCACAAGCGGCGCGCGGTCCAGGTTCGCGTCAGCGGGCAGCTGACCTTCAACACCGCCTATCAGATGGTGCGTGCCGCGGCCAGCGGCGGCGGCCTGGCCTTCGTGACGGAGGACCTGGCCGAACCCTATCTGCGCGACGGGCGTCTGCGCAGGGTCATGGACAATTTCTGTCCGAAGTTTCCGGGACTGTTCGCCTACTATCCGAACCGGCGCCATGCCTCCCGGGCGCTGAGGCTGGTGATCGAAGCGATCCGCTGCCCGGAATGAGGCGAACAACGACGCGGCGGGGCGCGACTCGCGCCGCGCCCCGCCCGCCCCGCCGAAAGGGCCTCCCTACCGCAATGCAGCCCGCTCAGGGCTTCACTGCAATCGCCCCGATCTCCACGGCCACATCGCGCGGCAGCCTGGCTACCTGCACCGTCGCGCGCGCCGGCGTGACGCCGGTGAAGTAGGTCCCGTAGACCTCGTTCATCTTGGCGAAGTCGTTCAGGTCCTTCATGTAGACCGTGGTGGAAACCACGTTGGCCATCGTCATCCCGTCGGCGGCCAGCACCGCCTTCAGGTTGTCGAGCACCAGCCGGGTCTGCGCCTCGATCGGCGCGTCCTTCAGCAACTCCCCGGTCTTCGGGTGAATCGGGATCTGCCCCGCCAGGTACAGCACATTGCCGGCACGGACCGCCTGCGAATAGGGTCCGATGGCCTTGGGCGCATCGGGCGACGAGACGGCACGCAGTGCACCACCTTGCATGGCGCCGCCATGCTGGGCGCAGGCGGACAGCGATGCCACCCCGCAAGCCGCGGCGGCAATCAATGCGATCGATCGTTTCATGGGCTGACTCTTGTTGGAATTGGATTGGGGTCGGTTACGCCATGGCGCCGGACAGATTCCACATCGAATCCACCAGCCGGTCGATGTCGTTGGCGTCGTGCCACAGGTGCGTCGAGATTCGGATGCCGTAGTGCTGGGCGGGCGCGCCGATGACCTCGAAATTGACCGAGCGGATCACGAAGCCCGGCGAGAAGTCGCTCAGCATGCGGTTGACGAACGTCGTTGCCTTCTGCTGGTTCATCGCATCGTCGCGGTTGCGGAACGGGTTGAAGCAGGTCAGCGCCGAGACCAGCTTCGGATCATCCTTCGGCGAATACAGCGAATCGATGCCCCAGCGCTCGACGATCTTCTCCTTCAGATAGGCCGACAGCGTCAGATCGTAGGTCTCGATCTTCTTCCGGCCGATCGAGTCCCACATCTCGCAGGCGCGGGCGAGCGACTTGAACATCGGCACGTGCAGGCTGCCGCAGGACGTCACCGTGGCCGCGATGTCATAGGAGCCGCGCGGCTGCTGCCTCGCGTAGGAACTGGTATGGATCGGGAACCAGTCGGGCAGCGGCAGCGGGTTCGATGCGCGCATCTTGTTGCGGATGACCAGGATGCCGGTCGAGCCCGGGCCGCACTGCCACTTGTGTCCGGCGCCGGACATGAAGTCCATGCCAAGAGCGCCGTAGTCGTACGCCATCATGCCGGGCAGGTGTGCCCCGTCGACGATGCTGATCAGGCCGTGGGCCTTGACCACCTCCATCAGATCGGCGATCGGCAGCATGGTGCCGGTCTTGTAGGTGGGCGAGGACCACATCATCGCGCGCACCCGCTTTCCCTGGCCTTTCAACGCACGGATGCGCTCGTCGAACAACTGGACATAGGTGCTGGCGCTCTGGCGGTTGCCGGTCGGCAGCGGGATCATCGACACCTCGATGCCGTAGCGGTCCACCGCGATATTGAGCGGCGTCAGCCCGCCGCCGTGCTCATGGTTGGTGGTCACCACGACATCGCCCGGCTCCCACTTGATGCCCAGGATCGCATGGCACATGCCCGACGAGGTGTTGGCCGAGAAGGCCAGTTCGTCGCGATCGACGCCGAAGCCCTTGGCCACGGCCTCGCGCAGGTCGGCGAGGTTGCCATAGCCGCTGGCCGAGTCGGCCGCCTTGGCGAAGTTCTCCTGCTGGAAGGTATCGAGCACGACCTGCGGCATCGAGCCGCCGGTGCCGATGTTCATGTAGACCTTCTCGGGCTTGAGCACGAACATGCCCTGCACCTGCGCCCAGAAGGCTTCGTCCTGCGTCAGCCGCGAGCGCAGGTCCGAGGCCTGCGCCGACGCGTCGTCGGAGCAGGCGCCGATCAGCGGCCCCAGGGCCAGCGAGCCGGCGCCGTAGGCCAGCATGCGCAGGAATTCGCGCCGCTTGGGCGTCCACGTCGACAAGTCGTCCACCTGCGGTTGCGTCGCGACAGCCCGTCTCTGCGTTTGCTTCAACTCGTCCATGGTGCTCTCCCGTTTTCGTCCAGCGATCGGCGCATCGGCGCGTCCGCGTGTTCGAACGCATGGCGCCTGTCCAAAAAAGTCTACGCAAACTACGGTTCCTGCATCAGGACGACTTTCCCCTACGCAGTAATACCGAGAGCGGGTTTTCCGGGCATGCACAAGAGCGATGCGCAAGCGGTCTTGCGCAGTGCAAACGGCACCATCAGGCACCATCAAGGGGATGGCACCGCAACAGGAAAGATCGTCAGCAGTCTGCCGCTAATGCCTCGTCGGCCAATCCGATCGCATGCAGATCGGAGAAATGCACCGCGTATTTGACGAGCTCGGCGCGCCCGCCGACCTGCAGCTTGCGGCGGACGTGCAGACGATGCGTCTCGACGGTGCGTACCGAGGTGCCGAGCCGCTCGGCGATCTCCTTGTTGGAGTAGCCCTCGGCCACCAGCTTCAGCACGGTGGCCTCCTTGGGCGTCAGCGTCCGGCGCGAGGAGGGAGGCGGTTCGTCGGTCTGCAGGAAGGCCTGCAATTCGGTATTCAGATAGGTGCCGCCCGCGGCGACCGTACGGATCGCTGTCACCAGCTCATGCGCGGGCGCTTCCTTGAGGACATAGGCCGCGACGCCGAGCGCGAAGGCGCGGCGCACGTACTCCGGGTCCTTGTGCATCGACAACGCGACCACCCGTATCGACGGAAACCGCTCGGCGAACCGTGTCGCCAGCTGCAGGCCGTTGGCATCGGGCATGTGAATGTCCGAGACAACCAGGTCGGGACGGCGCTGCTCGGCCAGTACGACGGCGTCCTCCACATTGGACGCCTCGCCGACCACCGTCATTTCGCCGGTGGCCTCCAGGCGCAGGCGGACACCGTCCAGCACGAAGGGATGGTCATCGACGAGCAGCACTCGCAGGTTCGAGGTCATGCAGCAGGGCTCCTTGCAGGGGAACGGTGGCCGGAATATCGGGCTGGATGCCGGGGCGGCCGTCGGCGCGGATCTCCGCGCGGAAGTCGGCGCGGAAATCAGCGCGGCTGTCGGACTCGGGCTCGGGCGCGCGCAGCGCCAGCCGTACCTCGACGCGCGTGCCGTCCGCTCCGGTATGGATGGCGAAGTCGCTGCCCTCCAGGCTTTCGATGCGTTCGCGCATATTGCGCAGGCCGATGCCGCCCTTGCGGTCGGCCCGCACCTTCTTCAGATCGAAGCCGCGGCCGTTGTCCTCGATCGTCAGCACGAGATGGCGGTCGGTGCCGGTCAGCGCGATCTGGACCCAGCCGGCATGGGCGTGGGAGAGGGCGTTGTTCAGCGCTTCCTGCGCGACGCGGAACAGCGCCGTGGCCTGCGCCTCGGACAGCGCCGGTATCGCGCCCTGCTCGGTGAAGCGCAGATCGACGGGGCACTGCGGCCGCAACTGTTCGACCAGCATGCGCAGCGCGGCGGCCAGGCCCAGGTCGCTCAGCAGGGCCGGATGCAGGCCATGCGAGACGCGGCGGATCTCGATCAGCGCCTCCTGCAGGCGGCCCAGCCCCTGCGCCAGCAGTTCATGCGGGGCGTGGCGCCGCGCCGGCGGCGGGGCGTCGTTCCGGCCCTGTACGGGTCCTTTTTCCTGTTCCTGTTCCTGTTCCAGATGGACCTGCGCCGTTTCCAGCAGGTACTTGGACGACACCAGCACCTGCACCACGCCGTCATGCAGCTCGCGCGCGACGCGGGCACGCTCCTCTTCCTGCGAGCTGACCACGCGCCGCGCCAGCCGGCGCAGCTTCTCGCCCGATATGCGGGAGTTGTGCAGGTTCAAGGCGAGGCCGCCCAGGCTGATCAGCATGATCGATCCGAGCGCGAAGGCGCTGATCCGGATCTGCGTCTCGCGCAGCGTGCGGGCGGCATTGGCATCGAAGGCCGCCAGCTCCCGCTCGATGTCGTCCATGTAGAGACCGGCGCCCAGAATCCAGCCCCATTGGTCGGCGGCCCGCACGTAGGACATCTTGGGCGCTTCGGTACGGGAAGAGGGCTTGATCCAGTTGTATCGAACAATACCGCCGCCGGAACGGGCCTTGTTGATCAGCAACATGGCCTGGTCGCTGCCGGCATCGGCCGGATCGCAGAAATCGACGCCTTCGATTCCCATGCTGCCCGGGTTCAGCAGCACATTGCCGAGGCGGTCGTAGACGAAGAAGTAGCCGTCATTGCCGAAGTGCATGCGCGACAGGGCGGCGAGCGCCTGCTGCTGCAGGTCCGCCTCCTCGCCGCTGCCGTGGGCGATGCGCACCAGCGTGGCATGCCCGAGCTCGACGTAGTGACGCAGCTCCTTTTCCTTGCTGGCCACGTAGACGGCCTGTACCTGCTGACGATCCTGCCGCGAATGGCTGACCATCTGGTACGAGACCGCCCAGGTCACCAACACGAAGACCACCAGCATGAAGGCCGCGGACAGCGCGACCGTTCTCATGCGGATCGTCAGGCTTTGCACACGTGGGGGCAAATGGATCATCGAGGGGCGCCCAAGAGCCGGTCGTATTCGGGTTCGGCAAGCCGATCGGATGGCCGCCGACGAAACACCGAGGCGGCGCCGCGCAACATGCCGACGCCGCCGAACAAATCGATTCCTCCCAGTTCGATTTATCGAATCAGCCCGCTGCGCGAGTTCGTTGTCCGCGCTTTGTCAGGCTGATTCTCGACCCCTCGTGCCATCGGCGAACAAGGACTGTTCGGTCGACAAGCATGACGAAAGCTATGACGTTTTTTAGCAAAATGCAAGGAACGGGCCAACAGGTGGCAGACCGTGCAACGCAAGCGATGCGCGCCCCGAAAAGCGGCGCGCATGGATCCGAAATGTCAATGCGGGTCGCCACGAAGAACAATGCAGACATGCGGGTCCAAACGCGGCAAGACGCAGCGAGACGCAGCGAGACGCAGCGAGACGCGGCAAAGGCAATCACCGCGTCGGCGCCGGCACGGCTGCGGCACTGCACGAATACCTTTGGGGGCAGCGCTCGCCGTGCCTTAGCCGCCGTTGGTCTTGCGCCCCACGCTGCGAACCAGCTGCGTGACCCGCGTCATGTAGCGGTCGAAGACCTGATTGGCCTGGGCCTGGGTGTCGATCGGCTGCGCGACGGTGCGGCCCTCGGCCTCGAGCCGGGCGCGGATGTCGGGCTTGGCCAGCGCTTCGCCGATCGCCTTGCGCAGTACCGCCACCCGGTTCTCGGGCGTGCCGGCCTTGACGAAATACCCGCCGCTGATCGTGTACTCGAAGTCGGGCACCAGGCGGCTCTGCGAGATCAAGGGAATGTGCTTGAGCGCCGGGGGCAGGGCCTTCGAGAAGCTGGTCAGGATGCGCAGCCGCCCCTGCTGCTGCATGGCGTCGAAGCTGGACTGGTAGGGCAGGATGGCGAAGTCCACCTCGCCGCCCGCGAGGCCCTGCAGCGCCGGCGCGCCGCCCTTGTATGGCACATGCAGGAAGGTGGTGCCCAGCCTGGCTGCCAGCGCGTCGCCCATCAGGTGGTAGATCGAATCGATGCCGACCGTGGCATAGGTCAGCGGCTTGTCCTTGCCCTGTCTGGCCTGTTCGAGAAACCGGTCGAAGGTCTCCGCCGACAGCCCGCTGCGCACCATCAGCACGATGGTGGCGTCGCTGATCGGCGCGGCCAGCATGAAGTCCTGCGGCTTGTAGCGTGCGGCCGGATTGAGCATCGGCGCCAGAAAGACCTCGTTGATCGAGCCGTGGAAGAAGGTGTAGCCGTCGGCGGGCGCGCTCAGCACCTTGTTGGCGCCGATCAGGCCGGTACCGCCGCCGTAGTTTTCGACGACGACCTGCTGCTTGACCGTCTTGCTGATCGATTCCCCGAAGATGCGGGCGGACGTGTCGCTGGCACCGCCGGCCGGGTAGGGCACCACCAGGGCCAGCGGCTTGACGGGAAAGCCGTCCGCGCGCGCGGGCAGCGCGCCGAGCAGCGAGGTCCCGGCGACAGAGCCGGCATATTGCAGGAAACGGCGGCGATTCAGAGATGGCATCGATGTCCCCGGGGATCGGTTGTCAAACCAGATAGCTTTGTGCCAGGTGCGCCCAGAACGCGGCGCCGACCGGCAGAGCCTTGTCGTTGAAGTCGTACAGCGGGTTGTGGACCATGCAGCCGCCGTCCTCGCCCAGGCCGTTGCCGAGCCGGACATAGGCGCCGGGCCGGTGCTCCAGCATGTAGGCGAAATCCTCGCTGCCCATCACCGGCGGCCGCTCGACCACGTTGTCGGCGCCCAGCAGCCGGATCGCGGCCTGCCGCGCAAATTCGGTCTGCGCGGCATGGTTGACCAGCACCGGATACTTGCGCTCGTAGACCACCTCGCTTTGCAGCCGGAAGCTCTCGGCCTGCGCCGCCACGAAGCCGCGGATGCGTTCCTCGACGAGGTCGCGCACCTTCGGGTCGAGCGTGCGTACGCCGATCTTGATCGTCGCGGTTTCCGGCACGACGTTGTATGTGCTGCCGGCCTGGATGGAGCCGACGGTGATGACGGCCGACTTCAGCGCATCGATTTCCCGGCCGACGATCGATTGCAGCCCGAGCACGATGCTGGCGGCGCATTGCATCGGGTCGATGCCGTGATGCGGCATGGCCCCGTGCGCACCGCGCCCGCGCAGCGTGACGGTGGCGCGGTCGAACGAGGCCATGGCCGGCCCGGTGATGAGACCGATCTGCCCGACCGGCAGGCCGGGCGAGTTGTGCAGTGCATAGATTTCGTCGCAGGGAAACCGGTCGAACAGTCCTTCCTCGACCATGCGCAGCGCGCCGCCTTCGTTCTCCTCGGCGGGCTGGAAGATCAGGTTCAGCGTGCCGTTGAAATCCACCGACTCGGCCAGATACCGGGCCGCGCACAGCAGGATGGCGGTGTGGCCGTCATGGCCGCAGGCGTGCATCTTGCCTGCGACCGTGCTGGCATAGGGCAGGCCGGTCTTTTCCTGGATCGGCAGCGCGTCCATGTCCGCGCGGATGCCGAGCGTCTTCTGCCCGCGCCCCTTGGTCAGGCGGCCAACCACGCCGGTGGTGCCCAGCCCCCGATGCACCTCGTAGCCCCATGCCGCGAGCCGTTCGGCGACCAGTTCGCTGGTCTGGCGCTCCTCGAACGCCAGTTCGGGGTGGGCGTGGATGCGCCGGCGGATCTCGACGAATTCCGCGGACAGCGTGGCGATCGATTGCCGCAGGTCGGCAAGGTGGGAGGTGTGCATGGCGGTCAGCGAGCGAATGGTGCGCACCATTCTGCTTCCATGGACCGCTCCGCATCCATGACAATGATGGGCCTAAATCGTTGTATAAACAGCAACATTAAAAAAATCCGCGCCGGCGCCTCCGCGTCGCCGACCGCGGCAAACAAGGGGAGAGAGACGTCATGGAGCATGTGCTGGACCGCAAGCGGGCGCTGTGTTTGCTGCAGATCATCGAAACCGGCACGGTGCGCGGCGCCGCCGAGGTGCTGGAGCTCGATCCCTCGGTGGTGAGCCGGGCCGTGGCCAAGCTGGAGCAGGATCTCGGCGTGACGCTGCTGGAGCGGCGAGGGCGCGGGGTCGTGGCGACCGATGCCGGGCGGCTGCTGGCGCTGTTCGCCCGGCGCCAGCAGGACCTGAGCGATACCTTTCTGGCCGAGATCAACAATCTGAAGAACGCGCAGCGCGGGCACGTGGAGCTGGTCTTCGGCGAGGGCTTCGTCGACCTGGTGCTCGAGCCGGTGCTGCAGGGCTTCCTGCGCACGCACCCCGACGTGACCTACAGCATCCAGGTGGCCGGCACCGACGAAACGGTGCGGCATATCCTCGAAGACCTGGCGCATATCGGCTTTGCCTTCCAGCCGCCCAACGATGTCCGGCTGCGCTCTCACTATTCACGGGTGTCGCCGATCCGGGCGCATGTCCGCAAGGATCATCCGCTCGCGCGCCGGCGCCGCGCGCTGACGCTGGCCGACCTTGCGCCCCACCAGGGCGCCGCGCTGGCCGAATCGTTCGGCGTGCGCAAGCACGTGCAGGCGGCCGAGCTGGAGGAACACATCACGCTCAAGCCGATGCTGGTGACCAACTCGTTCAAGGTGCTGTGGGAATTCGCGGCGATGGGGCTCGGCTACATCCTGACGCCGCGTTCGGTGCCGCTGAAGGGGCCGCAGTTCAAGCAGCTGGTGTCGCTGCCGCTGGCCAGTCCGATCCTCAACAACAGCCGGATCCACGTCATTACCCGGGCCGGCAGGCCGCTGTCCCCGGTGGCCGACAGCCTGCTGCGGCATGTGGTCAAGGCCTTCCCGCTGATCTGAGGCTCGGCGCTGCCCCCGCAATGAACGTTGCGCCGGATGCAATGATCTTCCCGTTCTTAATCAACGCTTAATGTCGCCCTGTCATCATCGCGCGCCCAGCGACTTTCCCTACCGTTTCCCATGACAAGCGCCATGGACCTGCTGCTGGTCGAAGACGATCCCATGCTGGCCGAGGTCATCTGCGATGGCGCCCGGCAGAACGGCTGGCATATCGACCATGCCGATTGCGCCGCCGCGGCCCGCGCCGCGCTGGTCGACCATGCCTATTCCGCGGTGCTGCTGGATATCGGGCTGCCGGGCGAGTCCGGCCTGACCGTGCTGCGCGCCATGCGCGCCGGCTACGACGTGACGCCCGTGCTGATGCTGACCGCACGCGGCCAGCTGAGCGAGCGGATCGAAGGGCTGGACGCCGGCGCCGACGACTATCTGGTCAAGCCGTTCCAGGTCGACGAACTGTGGGCCCGGGTGCGCGCCGTGATCCGGCGCAGCCAGGGCAGGGTGGTGCCCGTGTTCAGCTGGGGCGAAATCGAGCTCGACCGCAGCCGCCGCGTGGTCACGCGCGCCGGTGCCCGGGTGCCGCTGAGCGCCCAGGAGTACCGCACGCTGCTGGCGTTGCTCGAACGCCCGGGCCGCGTCGTCACGCGGGAACACCTGGAGCGCGTGGTATACGGCAACGCCAGCACGATCGAGAGCAATACCATCGCGGTGTTCATCCATCAGCTGCGCCGCAAGCTGGGCGAGGGCCTGATCACCACGGTCCATGGCCACGGCTACATGATCGGGGAGTCCGGCGCATGAAGTCGCTGCAGGGACGGCTGCTCGCGGTGATGGTCGGTGTCATCGTGCTGTGCTGGGTGGTGTCGCTGGCCGCGCTGATGGTCTATCTGCAGCACAGCCGCTCCAGTATCTGGGACGACAAGCTGCAGGCCTTCGCCACCCGCATCGTGCGCGCGCTGCCGGCGAACAAGCAGTCGTTCAATCTGGTCGGGCCCGGCCGGGAGGTGCGCGACGACGACCGCGCCAGCGAATTTGACCTGGTGATCCAGATCTGGTCGCAGCGCAGGCTGCTGACCGTGCAGAGCCCGCGTCCCCGCGTGCAGGCCAATACGCCGGTGGCCGCGCTGAAGCCGGACTTCGTGGATGGATTTGCCACGCGTGTCATCGATGGCGAGCGCTGGCGCGTCTATGCCGTCTCCGACAGCACCGGCACCATGCAGGCGCAGGTTGGCATCCCGCACGAGGTCATCAACGCCGAGGTGCGCGAGGCCGCGATGCAGGCGCTGCTGGCCATCAGCGTGCTGCTCGCGCTGGTCGGCGTGCTGTTGTGGCACACCATGCGCCGGTCGCTGAAGCCCGTGGCCGCCCTCGAACGGCTGGTGCGCGATCGCAAGACCTTCGACCTGACACCGCTGCCATCGACCTCGCTGCCCACCGAACTGCAGCCGCTGGTGCAGTCGTTCAACCGCGTGCTGGCGCAGCTCGATCAGGCGGTGGAGAGCGAACGGCGTTTCATCGGCGATGCGGCCCACGAATTGCGCACGCCATTGTCAGCGCTGCAGGCGCAGGTCGAGATCGCGCTGCGCGCGCCGAGCGGCAAGGACAAGGACACGGCGCTGGAAAAGCTGCTGGCCACCGCCAAACGGACGACGCGGCTCGCCGAACAACTGCTCGACCTTGCCCGGCTGAATGCCTGCGGCCAGGCGCCGCACGAACCGGCGGACCTCGGCAACCTGGTGCAGCATGTCGCCAGCGAGTTCGAGGTGCAGGCCGAGCTGCAGGCGCGCAGGCTGTCGGTGGAAACGGGCGGCGGCCGCATCGCCTGCAATATCGACGAGATCGGCATCCTGCTGCGCAACCTGGTCGACAACGCGCTGCGGTATACGGCGCCGGGTGGGCGGATCAGGATTGCCTGCGGCACCGCGGGTGCCGGCGATGCGGTCTATCTGGAAGTCGCGGACGACGGGCCGGGCGTGCCGCAAGCCGAGCATCAGGCGATCTTCCGGCGATTCCACCGTGCCAGCGGCAATCGGGTGCGCGGCAGCGGCATCGGACTCTCGCTGGTGGCCACCATTGCGCAATCGCATGGGGCCACCATCGAGACGGGCCGCGGCCTGGATGGGCGCGGCTTTCGCGTACGCGTCGTCTTCGCGCAGGCCGCGCCGGTGGCCTGACGGGGCGGCCGGTCAGAACCGGCGATCAGAACCGGTACAGGTAGCCCACCGCCACGCTGGTCATGTTCGAGCGATCGACGATCGGGCTGTCCTTGATCGCCGAGCCCAGTCGCGTCGCGCTGACATCGAGAAACAGCTGGTGATGCCGCGCAAGCCGGTAATCCACCCGCAAGCCCGCGGTCAGGTTCACCGTCGAATCGCCCTGGTATTGCGGCCTGCCGATGCGCGCCTCGGATGCCCTGACGCCGTAGTAGTAGTCCACGTTGTCGGTGCTGAGCCATTGCGCCGCTACGTGGGGCGTCAGCCGGAAATTGCCGTACTGGAAGCCGCGGCTGACCTGGAGGGTGGCCTTGTTCCCGTCGGCCGATCCGAGCCATTCGGCCGAGACATCGGCAATGGGGTTGTGCCAGATCGCCGCCCCACCGAACCAGAGGCGGGCGTGGCGATCGGCCATGCCTTCGAGCGCGGCGGAGTCGGAGGCCTCATAGCCGTCGCTCAGGCCGTAGCGGGTGCGCAGCCGGAACGAAACCGGGCCGAGCGAAGGCAGCTTCAGGTCCGCTGTCAGGCCGGACACGTGCAGCCAGCGGTTTTCGTACGACAGCACGGGAATCGCCCGGTAATCCGTGCCGACGTCGCGATAGGGCTTGCGGCGGGCAGCCGCGCCGACGCCGAGTCCCCATTGCGGTTCGGCGGGCTCGAGCGCGGCGTCGCCGCCCTGGGCCCAGCCCTGTGGCGTCCACAGGCTGGCCAGCAACGCGATGGCCGCCGCAGCGGCCGGGGTTCGAAAGGAGGCCGCATGGCGACCGGGTCTTGTTGCGTTCATTCGGGTTTCGTCGGGCAAGAGTCGATCGGAAAGTCAGCAGGGCGGCCGCCGATGGGCGGCGCCTGGTTCCGGCGTGCCGCGGCAAGGGTCCGGCAACGCAGACAAAGGCATCGACCGTCCATGGCGGCCGCAGGGCCGCCATCCGACGTCGCGGGCGCACGCAGGGTAGCGCGCGGAGGGAGCATGGGGATTGGCACGAGGAACCTTGCTGTTTGCTGTGGCGGCCGGCGATGGCCGTCGTCCACGGTTCGAATCGTGCCGAGGTGGGTTTAAGAAGTTATTAGGGCTTGCGGCGACCGATGAGGACCTGCGAGGCCTGCCGCATCCGCGCCCGCTTCATGGCCTGGCGCGGCGGTCCAGGCGCGCGCGGCGTCAATGCCCCGCGCTGAACGCCTGTCTCAGGCGCCGTCGGCATGGACGTCGCGGCCGCCCGTGGCAGCGCCGTCGCTGAACACATCGCGCGTTCCCCCGCGTGCGCCGTCGGTGAAGGGATCGACGTGGCCCTGATGGGCGCCATCCGCGTAGACATTGCGTGCACCGAGACTGCCGGCGTCGATGGCACTCGCGCCCGCCAGGGCGGGCAGGGCGGCCAGGGCCAGGGTGGTGGTGAGCAGGGCGTGCTTGAGCAGCTTCATCGTCAGTGTTCTCCGAAAGGGTGGCCGGTAATGATCGGTAGCGACCGGTGAAGGCAGTCTACGAAGACGCCCGCCACAGGAGCATGACGACCCCATGACAATGCTGTCATTTGGCCGAACGCCGCCATCGCCACGCCACCACCACGCCATCGCCACGACCACTCCCGCGCCGTCGCGGCGCCAGCGCGACATGCGTCGCGCGACGTTGCGCCACGCCGCCGCAATCTGACGACGACATGACAAATTTGTCATGATCGGCCGCCGGCGCCGGGATTGCGGTACCGTTACCGTCTTGCCGGCGGTCCGGCGATTCGTTGAATGTCGATGCGTGTACTGATTGTCGAGGATGAACCCAAGGCCGGTGCCTACCTGCACAAGGGCCTGACCGAATCCGGCTTTATCGTGGATCTGGCCCGCGACGGCGTCGATGGCCTGTCGCACGCCCGCGCGCAGCCCTACGACCTGATCGTGCTCGATGTGATGCTGCCCGGCATGGATGGCTGGCAGATGCTGCGAGAACTGCGGCGCGACCAGGACACGCCGGTGCTGTTCCTGACCGCCCGCGACGATCTGGCCGATCGCCTCAAGGGCCTCGAGCTCGGGGCCGACGACTACATCATCAAGCCATTCGCCTTTGCCGAGCTGGTCGCGCGGATCCGCACCATCCTGCGCCGCGGACCGGTGCGCGAGAAAGAGTGGATCGAGGTGGCGGACCTGCGCATCGACGCGGTGCGCCGGCGGGTCACGCGTTCGGGACAGAAGATCGAGCTGACCTCCAAGGAGTTTGCGCTGCTGCATCTGCTGGCGCGCCGGCGCGGCGAGGTGCTGTCGCGCTCGCTGATCGCGTCGCAGGTCTGGGACATGAACTTCGACAGCAACACGAACGTCGTCGACGTATCGATCCGGCGCCTGCGCGCCAAGGTCGACGACCCGTTCCCGGCCAAGCTGATCCACACGCGCCGCGGCATGGGTTACGTGCTGGACGATATCGCGCGGTAGCGGCCATGCTCGCCATCTCGAAGGCGCTGGCCGCGCGCCTGCTTCCTCAATCGCTGACGGCCCGCATGGCGCTGGCCTTCGGCGCGGTGGCAGCGGCCATCATGGCCGCGATGGGTACCTATCTCGCGTGCGCGCTGTCGACCCAGCTGCAGGAGCGCGACGAGGCCGAGCTGGTCGGCGAGGTGGTCCTGGTCCGGCATCTGTTGTCCGAGGTGGATTCGGAAACCGCCGTGCGCGAGGGCATGCACCGGTTTGCCGATATCGCTCTCGGTCATGAAGGGCTGATCCTGCTGGTGCGCAGCCGCCAGGGCGAGCCGCTGGTGACGCTGAACCCGCGCCACGAGGCGGTGCCGCCGCTCAAAGCGCTGCCGGCCGACGTCCATCCCGAACCGTCGATGCTGCAGACCTGGTATCCGCGCAATGGCGTGCCCTCGCGCGCGATCGCCGCGCTGGGCCGGCTCGGCGACACCGACGAGGCCGTGGAGATCGTCGTGCTGCGCGACGCTGGTTACCGCGCGGTGCTGATGCGCGATTACCAGTTCCATGTCTTCTGGGCGACGCTGTGCGCGACCGTCGCCGCCGCGGCGCTCGGCTATCTGCTGGCGCGCCGTGGGCTGCGCGGCCTGCGCAGGATGGCCGAGGAGGCGTCGGCCGTCACGACCAGCCGTCTGGCGACCAGGCTCGATGCCGGCACCGCGCCCAGCGAATTGCGGGAGCTGGCCGACGCCTTCAACGGCATGCTGGCGCGCCTGCAGGACAGCTTCTCGCGGCTGTCGGAGTTCTCCGCCGACCTGGCGCACGACTTCCGCACGCCCCTTAGCAATCTGATCGGACAGACCGAGGTCACGCTGGCCCAGGCGCGCAATGTCGCGGAATACGAGGCCCTGCTGGAATCGAACCTGGAAGAATACGACCGCCTGTCCCGCATGATCGAGAACATGCTGTTTCTCGCCCGCGCCGACCACGCGCAGGTCGCGCTGGCGCCGCGCACGCTGGACGCGCGCGCCGAGGTGGAAGCGGTGGCGGAGTACTTCGAGGCGGTGGCGGCGGAGCGCGCGATCTCGCTGTCGCTGCAGGGACATGCGCCGGTGCGCGCGGACCAGACCCTGCTGCGCCGCGCGCTGACCAATCTGCTCGACAACGCGCTGCGCCATGCGCCGCAGGGCAGCCGGGTCTCGGTGATCGTCAGCGCCGAGCGCGAAGCGACCCGCATACGCGTCGCCAATGGCGGCGCCGGCATCCCGCCCGAGCGGCTGGCGCATATCTTCGGACGCTTCTACCGCGGCGATCCCGCGCGCAGCAACTCGGCGCACTCGACGGGCCTGGGCCTGGCCATCGTCGATTCCATCATGCGGCTGCACGACGGCCGCGCGACCGTGTCGAGCCGGCAGGGGCTGACGGTGCTGGAGCTGGCGTTTCCGCTGCCGACGCCGTGAAGGAGAGGGCAGCGGGGTGACGGCGCGCCATCAGGCCCCGCCATGAGGCCGCGTCATTGGGCTGCGCCATCAGGCCGCGTCATTGGCCTGCGCCATGAGCCCGCGGTATGAGAGACCGCGGTGCGACCGCGATTACGTCGCGCTGATGCCCTTCGCCTTGACGATGGCGCTCCAGCGGTCGTAGTCCTTGTTCAGGCGCGCCTGCATCTGCTTGCCGTCCTGGAACGAGGCGATCGCGCCGGCCGTCACCAGCTTCTGCTGCAGTTCCTTGTCGTTGGACAGGATGTCGCGCGTTTCGCTGGCGATGCGGTCGACGATCGGCTGCGGGGTATTGAGCGGCGCGATCAGGCCGCCCCACGAATCGAAGTCGAAGCCGCGGAAGCCTTGCTCCGAGACCGTCTTCACGCCCGGCAGCAGCACCTTGGCATTGGGCGAGCTCAGCGCGATCGCCTTGAGCTTGCCGGCGCGGATATGCGGCAATGCCGCGACCACATCGGCGAACATGGTGCCGACCTGGCCGCCGAGCAGATCGGCGACCGCGGGCGCGCTACCGCGGTAGGGCACGTGCATCATGTCGAAGCCGCCCAGGTCCTTGAGCTGCTCCATCGCCAGATGGCCGAAGCTGCCGGTGCCCGAGCTGGTGTAGTTCAGCGGCGTCTTGCTGGCCTTGGCGAAGCGGATCAGGTCCGCCAGCGTTTCCACGCCCGGCACCACGTTCGGGTTGATGACGATGGCCATCGGCAGCACGTAGACGGTGGCGACGGACTGGAAGTCCTTCTTCACGTCATACGCGCTGTTGTTGTACATCAGCGGGGCCAGCAGCGCCGGCATGCCGAACATCGACAGGTTGTAGCCGTCGGGCGCGCTCTTGATGAAGCTGGCGGTGCCGATCGAGCCCGACGCGCCGGGCTTGTTCTCGATGATGACCTGCTGCCCCAGGCGTTCGGAGAGCTTCTGCGCGACGATGCGGGCGGCGGTGTCCGTCGGGCCGCCGGCGGGGAAGGCCACCACCATCTTGATGATCTTGTCGGGCCAGCCGCTGCGTGCGAGCGCGGCGGGCATCATCGCGGCCATCGAGGCGGCGGCCCCGGCCTTCAGTATCTGGCGGCGGCTTAGGGTCAGCTTGGTCATTGTCTTGTCTCCGTCCATTGAGAGCGGCTATTGGGAATCGGGAATCGGGAATCGGGAATCGGGAAATTCGGGGCTCAGATGACGCCGCGGGACCGCAGATCCGCGATCTCGTTGTCATCGAGCTGCAGCAGTTCCTTGAACACCTGCTGCGTGTGCTCCCCCATATGCGGCGGCGGCATGCGCACCGGCATCCGCTCGCCGTCGAGGGCATACGGCGGCGCCAGCACCGACTGCGCGCCCGCCTCGCTGTCCTCGTAGCGATGCAGCAGGCCGGCCTGCGCGGTGCGCTCGGACTGCAGCGCCTCGAACATGCCGAGCACCTCGCCGCAGGGAATCTGCGCGGCGGTCAGGCGCTGCAGCAGCTCGGCGCGCGTGAATCGGCGCAGGGCCTCGCGCAGCTGCGGCAGCAGCGTGTCGCGATGCTGCGAGCGCGCGGTGTTGGTGGCGAAGCGCGCATCCTCGGCCCACTCTGGCCGATCGATCACGTCGCGACAGAATCGCTGGAATTGCCCGTTGTTGCCGACGGTGATCACCAGCGGACCATCGGCGGCCTCGAACACGCCGTAGGGCACGATGGACGGATGCGCATTGCCGAACTTGGCCGGGTCGCCGCCCTGCAGCAGTGCTTCCATGCCGTAGTACGAGGTAATCATCAGGCCGCAGTCGTACAGGGCCATCTGCACGTGGCGCCCGCGGCCGGTCGACTGGCGCGCGTACAGCGCGGCGAGGATCGCCTGCGCCGAATACATGCCGGTAAACATGTCGACCGCCGCCACGCCGAATTTGAGCGGGCCCTGGCCTGCCTCGCCATTGGTGGCCATCACGCCGGCCTCGCCCTGCACGACGAGGTCGTAACCGGGCCGCTCGGCCTCGGGCGTGAAGCGCGCATAGCCGGATATCGAGCAGTACACCAGGCCGGGATTGAGCTCGGACAGCTGCTCGTAGCCCAGGCCGAGCTTTTCCGCGCCGCCGACCTTGAAGTTCTGGATCACCACGTCGCTGCGCGCTGCGAGTTCGCGCGCCAATTTCAAACCCGCCTCGCTTTGCAGGTCCAGCGTGATCGAGCGCTTGTTGCGGTTGGCGCTGTTGAAGTACGAGGTGTTGCGCGTGCCGATCCGCAGGCCCCAGTCGCGGGTGTCGTCGCCGCGGGCCGGGTGTTCCACCTTGATGACGTCCGCGCCGAGGTCGGCCAGTGCCATCGCGCACATCGGCCCGGCCAGCACGCGCGACAGGTCCAGTACCCGCACGCCGGCCAGCGGCAGCGATGCGCCTTTGTTTTCCTGATGCATTGAGCAACGTCCCCTGCCGGGAACGGTCCGGTTATTTTGGTCAGCGCAGATTGTCTATATGTTGATAAAGTTTGACAATTGCAACCAGGAATCAACATAGATGACAACTCGGAGTTGACAATGGATTTGAGCGCGCTGTCGTTGCTGGTGGACATCATCGACGCCGGCAACCTGAGCCGGGCGGCCCGGCAGCTGGGCATGAGCCGCGCCAACGTCAGCAAGCGCCTGAACCATTTCGAGCGGCAATTGGGCGCGGAACTGCTCCGGCGCAGCACCCGCCAGCTCGAGCCGACCGAACTGGGCCGGCAACTCTACGAACACGGCCGCGCCATCCGGCAGGAACTGATGGCGGCGCGCGAGTCCGTGCAGAACCTGGGCAAGCGGCTGAGCGGCACGGTGCGCCTGAGCGTCCCGAGCGGCTTCGGCCAGCACACGATGTCGGCCTGGTTCATCGAGTTCATGCGGATGTACCCGGCCATCACGCTCAACGTGATCTTCGACAACGACATCGAGGACCTGATCAAGGGCGCGGTGGACTTTTCCATCCGCGTGATGGGCGAGACGCCGACCAATGCCGTGGCGCGCAGCCTCGGGGACATCGAATACGTTGCCTGCGCCACGCCGGAACTGGCCCGCGACGTCGGCATGCCGAGTTCGCTGGAGCAGTTCCGCGACCTGCCGCTGATCACCTCGGAGCTGACCGGCGAGCGGCTGCAGCTGGCCGGGCTGGCGGGAACGGCCGCCGGCCGGGCGCAGATCCGCCCGCGGCTGATGTCGGCCAACTTCTTCTTCCTGCGCGACGCCATCCTTCAAGGCATCGGCGTGGGCCTGGTGCCGCAGTACATGGTGGCGTCCGATCTGGCGGCCGGGACCCTGGTTCGCCTGCCGCTGCCGCCGCGTGACCTGGCCTTCCTGCGCACCACGATGTATCTGCTGTATATGCCGGCGCGCTACCAGACGCGCGCCGTGACGACGCTCATTGCCTTTCTGCAGCAGAAGGCGGCGGCGATGGCGGGGTAGGCGAAGGAGGCGAGGGAGGCCGGGCAGGTGGGGCAGGCGCCGCGGCCAGTTCCCGGCCCTGCGCGATGGCCTGGCCGATGGCCGCGACGATGTCCTCGCGCTTGCCGGCGTCATCGACGCGCAACGCATAGGACGGGTGCCAGGTGGCAACGACCCAGGCGTCGCCGAGCCGCACCGGCCGGTTCAGGTAGTCCCGCAGGCTGGCTTTCTGGCCCAGGATCGCCGCCAGCGCCGTCGCGCCCAACGTGACGATGACCGCCGGCCGCACCCGCGCCCGTTCCTCGTCGAGCCAATGGGCGCAGGCCTCGACCTCGCGCTGGCCCGGCGTCTTGTGCAGGCGCCGCTTGCCGCGCGGGATCCACTTGAAGTGCTTGACCGCGTTGGTGACGTATACCGAGTCGGGTGGCACGCCGGCGCGGCGCATCGCCTCGTCCAGCACCTTGCCCGCCGGCCCCACGAAGGCGCGGCCGGCAAGGTCTTCCTGATCGCCGGGCTGTTCGCCGACCAGCATGATGCGGGCCGTTTCGGGACCGTGGCCCGGCACGGCCTGGGTAGCATGGCGCCAGAGTTCGCAGCGGCGGCATTGATCCAGCGACGAGGGCGCCGGACGCAGCGGCTGCGCGTCCTGCGCATCGACCGCAACCGGCTTGCCCTTCATGGTGCCGACGGCGCCCGCCTGCGCGACGCGGCGGGCGCCGTTGCGGGCGTCGGCGATCATCGCCGGAATCAGCCGTCCCTCGGGCAGCCCCTTCCAGAAGCGCACCGGCATGTGCTGCTCCAGTGCGGCTTCGTTCAGGCGGGCCGGATTGAAGATGCTGCGGTAATAGGCGAGCCACAACGGCTCGATGTTGTCGGCGGCCGCGCCCGCCCGGAGCGCGGCGATATCGGCGGTGGCCAACGCATCGGCCGGTGTCCCGGAGAACTGCAACGCATGCCCGTCCCACAGCGCCGCGCCTTGCGGCGTGCCGATCCACCACGACGCAGTCCCCATGCGGCGCGCGAAGTGGTCGGCGGCGTCGGCCAGCACGTCGTGCTCGGGCTCATACCAGGCCAGGTACTGCGGCATGCCGTCGCCGCCGCGCCGATGAAAGCGCACGTAGGCAATCATGTCGTGGTGGGCACGCCGCACGGCCTTGGCCATCGCATGCAGCCGCGCGCCGTCTTCATCGGCGGCGGAAGCTACGGCGCGATCGCCTTCGTACCACCGCCACAGGATGCGATACAGGAAGGCCCAGCGTTGCGGCGAACGGTAACGCGAGGCGTCCTGCAGCAGGGCGGCCAATGCCTTCGACACGCGCACGTCCGGGGCGGCGCCCGTGGTGTCCGGGCGGGCTGCCGGCACCGCGTCGTCTCCCGCGCCCCGTGCGTTGTCGCCCGAGACCGGCGCGTTGTCGCCTGGGACCGGTGCGTCGTCTCCCGAGACCGGTGCGGCGCCGGGACCGAGCAGCATCAGCTGTTCGGTTCCCCCGCTTGCCGCCGAGCCGCGCTCCGTCCATGTGACCGTCTCCGGCGGCCAGCCCGCCGCCAGCGCCCGCAAGGCCTGCGCGCGCCAGCTTGCGTAGCCGCCATCGACGCCGCCATCGACGCTGCACTCAACGCCGCACTCGACCACCAGCGTGCGCGGTCCTGCGCCGCTCATAGCAAGGCCAGCTGCACGGGCGCCGGTGACAGCGCCCGCCGCAACTGTTCGGACGGTGAATCCGCCAGCGCCGGCCGGTAGTCCTGCACCACGACGAAGGGTTTGACCTTGTCCATCGGGCAGCGCAGCCGCGCCAGGTCCTGATAGCGGATCGCGCGCGAACGGCGCAGCTCCACCAGCCGCTTCGCGTTGCGCATGCCGATGCCGGGCACCCGGGCGATCAGGGCCTGCGGCGCGCGGTTCAGGTCGACCGGAAACGACTCGCGATGCGCCAACGCCCAGGCCAGCTTCGGATCGATGTCCAGCGGCAGGTCGCCGCCGGCCTGGAACAGCTCCTCGGCCTGGAAGCCGTAGCCGCGCATCAGGAAGTCGGCCTGATACAGCCGATGCTCGCGCAGCAACGGCGGCGCCTGCGCGGGCAGGCCGGACGGGCTGTCGGGAATCGGGCTGAACGCCGAGTAATAGACCCGCTTGAGCTTGTACGCGCCGTACAGCGTCTGCGCGGTCTGCAGGATGGTGCGGTCGTCGGCGTCGTCCGCGCCCACGATCATCTGCGTGCTTTGCCCGGCCGGCGCGCGGCCCGGCGCCTGCCTGTCGCTCTCGGCCTCCTCCTGCGCGAGGCGGATCGAGCCCATGGCACGCTTGATCGTATGCGCGTTCTTCTCCGGCGCCAGCCGTTGCAGCCCGTCGTCGGTGGGCAGCTCGATATTGACGCTGAGCCGGTCGGCATACTGCCCGGCCTGCGAGATCAGCCGGGGATCGGCGTCCGGAATCGTCTTCAGATGGATATAGCCGCGGAACTGGTGTTCGTCGCGCAGCGAACGCGCGACCTGGACCAGCTGCTCCATGGTGTAGTCGGCGCTGCGGATGATGCCGGAACTGAGAAAGAGCCCGTCGATATAGTTGCGCCGGTAGAAGTCCAGCGTCAGGTCGACCACCTCACGCGGCGAGAAGCGCGCCCGCGGCACGTTGCTGGAGCGGCGGTTGACGCAGTACTGCCAGTCGTACTGGCAGAAGTTGGTCAGCAGGATCTTCAGCAGCGAGACGCAGCGCCCGTCGGGCGTGAAGCTGTGGCAGATGCCCGCGCCGGTACTGGCGCCCAGTCCGCTTTTGCCGAGCGAATCCCGTTTCGGCGCGCCGCTGCTGGCGCACGAGGCGTCGTACTTGGCGGCGTCGGCCAGGATTTCCAGCTTGGTGAGCAGTTCCATCGGGTGCTGATACTGTATGGATATACAGTATTATAGGCGCTATCGCGTTTGCGCGGCCGATTTCCCGCGGGACAAGGCGGCAAGGTTGGCCGGCGCCATGCCGCCCGGCCTCAAGCCTTGACCTCGTGCGGCGGGAGCCCCGGCTCAATACCGATGTCCGCCGCCACCGAAGCCTGCGAGGATGGCGCCATCGTGGCCGTCAAGGGGAGAGGCCGATGTGCTACGCCGCGCAGATCAAGGCCGATTTCAGGAAATTCACGCGCGAATACGGCGCGGTGATGAGCCTTCGCCAGTTCTTCGAATTGTTCTGGCAGAAGCGCAAGGACCAGGAATGGCAAAAGGTGCCCAAGGCGATGCGCATGGCCTTCGCGCAGGCCGGTTCCAGCTCCGACGAGGAGTGCGAGCTCGCGGCGCTGATCGCCGCGGGCGACCGCGAACAGGCCAATGCGCTGGAGGCCGAACTGTTTCGCCAGAAGACCCGCCTTGCGCAGGCGGAGCGCGCGCTTGCCGGCCGGCCCACCCGCAAGGCCGAGAACGAGCAGCGCATCGCCGCCGACAAGATCGCCCGCCTGCAGCAGAACCTGGCCGACCTGCAGCGTGCGGTGCCGGTGCCGGAGGACGCGATGATCTTCCCGGGTTATTACGCGCCCGTGATGATCATGATGGACGGCCAGCGCGTGATCGTACCGATGCGCTACCGCTGCCGGCTGCCCGGCTGGGACGTCGCCATGGAAAGAAAGAAGCCCGGCACCTACAACGCGCGCCGCGACAATCTCGAGACGGCGTGGCGCCAGCTGTTTGGCTATCGCCACGGCATCCTGCCGATCCGCGCCTTTCATGAACACGTGGCCCGGCACCGGCTGGAGCGCCGCGAGCTCGGCCCGGACGAAAAGGAGCAGAGCGTCGTGCTGGAGTTCCGTCCCGAGCCGCCGCAGGATCTATTGATCGCCTGCCTCTGGTCGCATCACAAAGGCGAGGCCGGCGAGCCGGATCTGTATTCGTTTGCCGCGATCACCGACGAGCCGCCCCCGGAAGTCGCCGCGGCCGGCCATGACCGTTGCGTCATTCCGATCAAACCGGAGCACGTGGACGCCTGGCTCAATCCAGACCCCGGCAATCTGGCCGCCCTGCACGCGATCCTGGACGACCGGGAGCGGCCGTTCTTCGAATATCGGTTGGCGGCTTAGCGGGGGCGCAGCGGGAGGCGGCGATGGCTTACCAATGACGGCTTACCAATCCTTCTACTGAACTTGCTTATTCATCCACTCGGGAGGTCGCGCTTTACCAATTCATCTACTGAGCGCGCCGGTTCTTGCCAATTCATCTACTGGGAGCGCCGCGACTTACCGTTTCCTCTACATCGCCAAACCTCAGCGCCGGAACCAGAGGATCGACAGCCCGCTCGCCGCCATCAGCAGCAGCACCGCCACCGCCGCGAACAACGCCCCGACCTCGGTTTCCCGGCGCTCCAGCGCGAAGCGCGTGTTCAACTGGCGATAGACCTGGCTGAGATCGGCTTCCGAGCCCGCGTGGAAATATTCGCCGCCGGTGATCTTGGCGACCGCGCGCAACGCGGGTTCATCGAGCTGCATGTAGTAAGACATGACGGAACCCGAACCGCCGGCCGTCGTGCTGTCGCGGGAGCCAAAGCCGACGGTATAGACGCGCACGCCTCGTTCGGCGGCCATGCGGGCGGCGATGACGGGGTCGGGGCCGGTGGTGCGGCGGCCGTCGCTGAGCAGGATCACGGCGCCGTGCCGATAGGAGCCGGGTTCGGCCGCAGGCCGTTCCTCGCGTCTGGCGCGTTTCTGGCGCAGAGCGTCGGCCGCGGCCGATTCGTCCAGCGGCCTGCCCTGATTCTCCGGCGGCTCCGAAGCGTCGCCGAACAGCACCGCCTCCAGGTCGATGCCATCGTTCGGGAACAGGACCGCCAGCGCTTCGATCAGGCCACTGCCCGTCGCGGTGCCTCGCTGAAGCTGGAAGCGCTCGATCGCCTCGAGCATGTCCTGCCGGTTGTCGGTTGGACTGAGCACCACCGACGCGGTCCCGGCGAACGACACGATGCCCAGCCGCACCTTGGCCGGCAGCCCGATGACGAGATTCATGGCGGCCTGCTGTGCGGCGGCGAGGCGGGTCGGGGCGACATCGGTCGCTTCCATGCTGCGCGAGACGTCCATCGCAAGCACCAGCGTGATGGTGTCGGCCGGCAGCGTGATCGTCGCACTGGGCCGCGCGCAGGCGAGCAGCGCGGTGCCGAGCGACAGCCAGAAGAGCAGGGGAGGGAGGTGGCGCCGGAGCCATTGCCGGGGACCGAGCGCCGCGCGCGGCAGGGTGAGGCTGGCGTAGAGCAGAGCCGCCTTCCTGCGCCGGGCGAGCACGTAGAAGTAAGCCGCTGCCAGCACGGGAAGCACGAGCAGCAGCCAGAGCATTTGAGGCCAGAGAAACTGCATGCCCTGCTCCTTGGCGCGTGGTTAAGATCGATGGTACTGTAGTTTCCGACGCGTGAACTCGGGGCGGCGATGAAACGGGTGACGATCTACGGAACAGCCTTGGCGGCGATCGCACTCGTCTTCGCCGCGGGCATCGGTTCCGCCTGGCTGTTGCAGCCGAAACAGCGCGTCTTGACGCAGTCGGACATCGATTCGGCCGTGCTCCACACGCTGAACAACAAGGACCTGCCGTCGCGCGCCGCCCGCGCCGCCGAGGCGATCCGCCAGTCGGTGGTCGAGGTCCGCAGCTATCCGGCCGCCGATACCGCCGCGGAAAAGCCGCGCGCCGACAAGGCAGGACGCGATCGCCCCGCCAGGCCGCCCGAATCCTCCGCCCCTTCCAAACGCACGCCGCGCGACGAGACCGCAAAGGGCAAGGCCCCCGGCGACAAGGCCCCCAGCGACAAGGTCGCGCCCGACGCCTTGCCCGACGGCCGGCACATTGGCACCGGCGTGGTCGTCACCGAGAGCGGCGTGATCCTGACCAACTACCACGTCGTCGCCGGCGCCCGCCGCGTCGAGGTCCGCTTCCACGACGGGCATACCGCCGAGGCCACCGTGCTGCAGGCCGTGCCGGAGAAGGACCTCGCCATCCTGCAGCCCAGATCGATTCCCGACGACCTGCCGCCCGCGACGCTCGGTTCCAGCCGCGAACTGGCGCCCGGCAGCGAGGTGGTCGCGGTCGGCTTTCCGTTCGGCATCGGCCCGTCGGTGACGGCCGGCGTGGTGTCCGGGCTCGACCGGCAGTTCGTGTCCCCCGACGAGAAGCAGCAGCTGGACAAGCTGATCCAGTTCGATGCCGCCGCCAATCCGGGCAACTCGGGCGGGCCGCTGGTCAACATGAAGGGCGAGGTGGTGGGAATCGTCACCGCCATCCTCAATCCCAACCAGAGCGGCAATTTCCTTGGCATCGGGTTTGCCATCACCATCGAAAGCGCGGGCGGCTCCGTCGGCGCTTCGCCCTTCTAGCCTTCCCTACAGAATTCCACACCACAGCGAGAGGCCCATGAACGACCAAGCCCGGGACGCCATCGAAACCGCCAACCTGATGGAGCGCCTGCTGTACGAGGTCAAACGCGTGGTCGTAGGCCAGGACCATTTTCTCGAGCGGGTGCTGGTGGCGATCCTTGCCGGCGGGCATCTGCTGGTCGAAGGCGTGCCGGGGCTGGCCAAGACGCTGACCGTCAATACGCTGGCGAGAACCATGCGCGGGACCTTCAAGCGCATCCAGTTCACGCCGGACCTGCTGCCGGCCGACCTGGTCGGCACGCGCATGTACCACCAGGGGACCGGCGAGTTTTCCACGGTGCGCGGGCCGGTCTTCGCCAATCTGCTGCTGGCCGACGAGATCAACCGCGCGCCGGCCAAGGTGCAGAGCGCGTTGCTCGAGGTGATGCAGGAAAAGCAGGTCACCATCGCCGGCGAAACCCATCGGGTGCCGATGCCCTTCCTGGTCATGGCCACGCAGAACCCGATCGAGACCGAAGGCACCTATCCGCTGCCGGAGGCGCAGGTCGACCGCTTCATGATGAAGGTGCTGGTGGGTTATCCGAGCGAGGACGAAGAGGTCGTGATCGTCAACCGCGTCACCGGTCCGCGGATCGACGTGAGCCCCATCGCCACGCCCGAGCAGCTGACCGCGCTGCAGGAGGAATGCCGCGCGGTGTACGTCGATCCCGGCCTGATCCAGTACGCGGTGCGTGTGGTCTCGGCCACGCGCCGGCCGGCCAGCTACGGGCTCGACGATCTGGACCGTTACGTGACCTTCGGCGCCAGTCCGCGCGCCACCATCGGCCTGATCGAAGGCGCGCGCGCGCTGGCGCTGCTGCGCGGCCGCCACTATGCGGTGCCGGAAGACGTGATCGATCTGGTGCCCGACGTGTTGCGCCATCGGCTGTCGCTGTCCTACGAGGCGATGTCCGACGGCATCACCCCAGATGCCTTGATCGGCCGCATCGTGCAGGCCATGCCGGTTCCCGAACGTCCGCTGGAATCCCATG